>CAYUZB010000048.1:0-26821 GCA_964449565.1 uncultured Granulosicoccaceae bacterium
TCAGTCGTCTGTCCGTAGGTGAGAGCTTCACCCAGCAAGATATTAATGATGGTCGATTGGAATATCGACAGAATGGGCAGGAACAAAATCAGCTGATGCTGGATGACCAAGTGCTACTGTCAGTTGAAGACTCGGCAGGGAACACGCCCGGGCCGATTGCGATTCAGATCAATTTAACACCTGTTCCCGATGCTCCCGTGGTTCAGCAGTCTGGCCCATGGACAGTTGGTGAAAATGACCAATTACCAATAACTAGTGATCAGACAATATCACCAAACAATGGTGTTTTGTTAGTCACTGATGATGATCTTACCGATACACCGGATACTTTGCGTTACACGATAGTTTCTGATAACCAGTCGGCAGGACTCTTTCGATTGGATATCGGCTCAACAGCTTCGGACCCTTATACAGCGTTAACAGTGGGTGACACATTTACACAACAAGACGTTGACGATGGTCTTGTCGTTTATCGACAGAATGGACAGGAGCGAGTTTCTTCGAGCCTCCCTGATAGATTGGAGTTGACTGTTGTCGATCAGGCCGGGAACTCATCAGTATCCCCGCTGACAATAGATATCGATGTGATTCCGGAAAATGACGTGCCGGAACTTGTTGGATTGATTGGCCAACAGATCGCACAAGAGGGCGAACTGTTTACTCTGACGTTCGATAATGCTTTGTGGTCTGATAACGATCTTGACGATGTACTTGATCTGAATGTTGTACAAGTCGGGACTCTTGCATTACCAGATTGGTTGGCGTTTGACCAAAATACCAGAACACTGTCGGGCACGCCTCAAAATGCCGATGTTGGCATTGTCACGCTTAGTGTTACTGCCGTTGATGTGAGTGGCGCTGAATCAAGCCCTCTGGTGTTTGATCTTGAAATTCTTAATACGAACAACGCACCCGTGGACTTGTCACTCCTTGGTCAAAACGTGGAAGAAAATGTGGCAGGCGCAGCTATTGGTCTGGTTAGCGCAAATGATCTTGATGTCGATGATGTGTTGACGTACTCCGTCAATGATAGTCGCTTTGAGATTGTATCTGGTGAGCTTGTTCTCAAGCCGGAGGTTGTTCTTGATCATGAAGCAGAAGCTTCTATTGACCTGACTATCACTGTCACTGACAGCGCGGGTGAATTTGCGAATTTGGATGTTACAGTTGATGTAGACGATAGTAATGATCTACCCGTACTGCAGTCTGCACCCGTTCTTCCATTGTTGCAACAAAATGTGCCTGTGCAGATTCCTGTCGACACATTTGTTGATCAAGATCAGTTCGATAATATTACTTACTCGGCAACCCTCGCCGATGGTTCTGAATTGCCTGACTGGATTGAATTTACAGAGCAGCGAGAATTGATCGTACAAAGTAATGCGCCTGCAATTGAAGAGATCAGTATCATTCTCATTGCAGAGGATTCAAGCGGTGGGCGTGCAGTATTGCCATTGTCATTAGCCATTGATCCTGTCCTGGCAGCCGCTGAGCCTGTGCCTGAATTAATAGAAATACCTGATATTGAGCCTGTGGCCGAAATAGCGCCAGTTGTTCTCAGTCCCGAACCGGAAACGGCTAACGAAGAGTCTGAAGCAGATGATACAACAACGTCTGAGCCGGCATCTGTCCAACCAACTGATAATGAAGAATCGAATGTTGCTCAAATCGAACAGATAGATCTTCAAGCCTTGATACCGCCGTTGGAAAATAGCGATGATCTCAGGCAAGTCGAGATATTAGAGTCTGAGTTTCAAGTACTAAGCTCTAATATTGTAACGGTAGACATTGTTGATGATTTCAATGTCGTTGAATTGTCAGGGTTGTTCGATGCAGATGCTCAATCATTTTCGCGTAATTTTCAAGGTCTTGTCGACGCATTGGATAATCAGCGAGATAGTTTTTCAGAAGAATTAAACTTCCGGCAAAAAGTGATTGGTTCGACTGCTACCTTAACATCCGGTTTTTCTGTAGGTTATGTGATTTGGTTGATTCGTGGTGGTACTTTGATGGGAAGTATGTTGTCAGCCTTACCCGCGTGGCGATTCGTTGATCCCTTACCTATTCTCGGGGCACTTGACGATGATGATAGCGGAGAAGATGATTCCTTGGAGGCACTGGTTGACTCTGAGGACGCTGATGGCACCATGGAGTCAAGCCAGAATGAACTCGCGAATCAAAACGATGGTAATGAACAGCCTGACCAACCCAAAGCTGCTTGAATCAACATTATTGTTGTCCGTGATGGGTTGAAGTGTTAGTTGATGGTGTTAACTAGAGCCAGCTGGAGCCAGCTTGGGTATTGGTCTGATTGCCAGTTGTAGAACTGGCAAACGAAGTTGTCATACTTGAAGCGGACAGTGGCGATGCATATCCTTGTAAAGTAAATAGCGAAATGGTTCCGGGCCACCTGCATAGCATGCTTGTGGACAGAATGCGCGTAACCACATGTAGTCACCAGCTTCGACTTCCACCCAGTCCTGATTCAGACGATAGACCCCTTTACCGTTGAGAACATACAGTCCATGTTCCATCACATGAGTCTCGAGAAACGGAATGACAGCACCCGGGCCAAGAGTGACAATGGTTATGTGCATGTCGTAGCGCACATCGTCCATGTCGAAGAATCTCGTTGTTGTCCACTGACTATCGGTGTCAGGCATCGCAATAGGCTTGATATCACGCTCGTTAACTACAAAGGGTTCAGGTACGGTAATTCCATCAACCGCCATATACGATTTCCGTATCCAGTGGAAATGACAGGGCGTCTCATTGTTTTGTTTGCAAGTCCATTGGCAGCCGGGTGGCAAGAAGGCAAAGCCGCCAGCTTGCAGAATATGCAGTGAACCATTGATGGTAAGTTCGAGAGAACCGCTCGTAATGAACAAGCCCGCTTCCGCGCTAGCGTCAATTTCTGGTTGCAAGCTTCCTCCTCCGGAGGATACTTCCATCAGATAATGAGAAAACGTCGTTGCAAACCCGGCGTTTGGTTTCGCCAGTACCCATAAACGCGTATTGCTCCAATGTGGTAGATGCATCGTCACGATATCGCGATGAACACCGCCGGGTATAAAGGTGTAGGCATTGGTGACGACAGCACGATCTGTTGGGCTCATCAGATCGCTCTGCGCCGGTAGGCCACCGACCGGAGTTGCATAGTGCCTGTTGTTGTTTTCATTCATCGTTGGGGTTATCAATTTTTCCCTTATCGTCACAGTATAGCGTTATGAACTGAATGAGCACTGTGATCGGGGCGTCAGGGTAACCAGGCCGAACCCGTGAACCATTCGCCTAGTCGAGATCGCTCTTCATTGGTAATGCCGGTGAGGTTGCCGATTGGCATCGCTTTGGTGACAACAGTTTGTTGATAAACAGATTGCGCGTGCTGGATCATTTGTTCTGGCGTCTCTAGCAATATTCCCTTCGGTGCAGCCATGAATCCGGGATGTGCGGGAGTTTCGGCATGGCAGCTGACACATCGATTGATGACTATTTCATGGGCAAGGGAATTGAGTTCGGCTTTGCTCAATAATGGAAGTGCTGAGGAAGAATCTGCAGAAGAAGCGTTGTGGGGTGTAGGTTTTATATCGGGCCTGATCAACCAGATAATTGCGATGATCAGCAATGCCGCGACGACAAGTGTTATTGGAGATGCCTGGCCTTTGTGGCGCTGTACGAAAAATATCCGAATCAACGCACCAGCGACGGATAGACCAATCAGTATCAGCCAATTGTATTCGTGGGCATATGTCATGGCATAGTGGTTACTGATCATGACGAACAGGACGGGCAGCGTAAAATAAGTATTGTGTACAGAGCGTTGTTTGGCTTTGATACCGTGAATGGCTTCAGGTGCGCGGCCTTCCTTTTTTGCCGCTACCAGGTCACGTTGCCCGGGCATGATGACAAAAAATACATTGGCCACCATGATCGTACCCAGCATGGCACCGAAATGCATGTATGCACCGCGCCCACTAAATACCTGGCAAAGCACGTAGGCGGTGATCGTCAGCAAGACGAACATGATGGCAGCGAGCGCCGCGTCATTCTTGCCTAAGGCGGATTTACACAGCAGGTCGTACGCAAACCAACCGCCAGCTATCGTTAACATGCCAAGTGATACGGCAATCGGTTTGCCGATGTCCATGACGCTTGGGTCAATCAGATAGATCTCGGCTTGATACCAGTACATCAAGGCGAGCAGGAACACCCCCGTCATGAAGGTGGTATAGGCCTCCCATTTGAACCAGTGCAGTGTTTCTGGCAGCTCCGGTGGTGCAATAGTGTATTTTTGTGCATGGTAAAACCCACCACCATGTACACTCCAGACTTCGCCGCCAACACCTTGCTCGATATCGGCTTCTCGTTTTGGTGGCTGTAGATGATTGTCCAGCCACACAAAATAAAACGATGCACCGATCCAGGCAATGCCGGTGATCACATGGGCAAATCTCGCTAGGAGATTGATCCACTCGACGATATAGCTTTCCATCAAATCCTGTTTCCAGTACTGATAATATTGCGGCTAAAGTGGCGTGAAATTTCGTTGTGTACCATAGTTGTCAATATACTGGAAGTAAACTACTTACCTTTGTTTAATTGACGGTGATCCTACTTCCAAGCTGATGTCGTCGGATTCTACATCGATGCAAGCAACATGTTTTACCCGCCGGTCTACATAAAGCGCATTAAGTCAGTCGATTGTGAAAACTGTCGCTTGATGCGCCCTGATGGGAGAAGATGAGTTGAAATTGCCAGAGCCAGCGCCGTCGTTACAGTCTGCAGATGCGTTTGTGGAACGATACGGTGGCATCTACGAGCATTCTCCCTGGGTCGCGTTGCGCACTTGGGAACACGGACTAACTTCCTCTTCCGATACGGTCGAAGGCCTGGCGGCCGAAATGGCAAAAACACTCGCTAGCGCCAGTCGAGACGAACAACTGAACTTGATTCTGGCACATCCGGATCTTGCTGGCCGCGCCGCCAAGCGGGGCGAACTAACGCAGGACTCGACTGATGAACAGTCCAGTGCCGGGCTTGACCAATGTACGGCAGAAGAGCTCCAGCGCTTTCATACATTGAACGACAGCTACAAGAACAAGTTTCAATTCCCGTTTATCATGGCGGTTCGTGGTGCCAATCGCTTTCTCATACTGGAGGCATTTGAGACTCGAATCGAGAACGACAAGGAGGCTGAATTTGGCCGAGCGCTTGATGAGATCAACAAAATTGCGCTGTTACGTCTACAAGCAATGAGCGAAGTATGATTACTTAGGCGTGTACAGTCACTAGAAACGTATTTCTCCTAGCGGGTATGAATTCTCAACAACTACATGAGCTTGAATCCGCGCCGCCGATCTCCGGGTCTTTTGCACGTGCTTTTATCGAACGATGAGTGAGTTTGACTACATAATTGTGGGTGCTGGCTCCGCAGGTTGTGTGCTTGCCGAGAAGCTTGGTCAGGACACCTCAAAATCCATTCTCGTGATAGAAGCGGGCCCGCTGGACAATCATTTGATGATTCATGTACCAGCGGGTGTCTACAGCGCGTGGCGAAATCCGAAACTGAACTGGAATTACGATACCGAGCCGGAATCGGCGTTGCTGCAACGACAGGTTTTCATGCCACGTGGCAAGGTTGTTGGAGGCTCATCGTCGATCAATTCGATGGTGTACATGCGAGGTCATCCTTGCGATTACGACAGGTGGTCCAGCGAGCAGGGCTTGCAAGATTGGTCCTATAGTGATTGTCTGCCTTACTTCAAAGCGGGTGAAAAATCTGACCGAGGCGCAGATCAGTGGCGCGGTGATAGTGGTCGTCTGGGCGTGACTCGTGGCAGCTATGACAATCCCTTGTATGACGCTTTCCTCCAGGCGGGCGAGGAAGCGGGCCAGGGCACGTCGGATGATCTCAATGGCTTTGATCCTGAGGGTGTGTCTCGTTTTGATGCGACTCGCTGGCATGGTAGACGGTGCAGCGCCGCGGTCGCATTCCTACGCCCGGCAATGAAGCGTGGAAACGTTAGCCTCGTGGTCAATGCTCATGTAATGAACGTTGAGTTTGATGGAAGACGAGCTACGGGTGTCAGATTAAAACATCGTGGTCAACTAAGGTCTGTAAAAGCAGGAAACGACGTGATTCTAAGCGGTGGGGCGATAAACTCACCACAGTTATTGATGTTATCCGGCATAGGTTCAGCGCGACATTTGCGAGAAATGGGTATCAGTCCGAGAGAGGATCGACCGGCAGTCGGTGCGAACTTGCAAGATCACGCAAGTGTCATTCTTCAAAATGCCTGTACGCGTAAATTCCCCGTGCATCGCGTTGATCAACCGCATCGAAAGTTTGCCGCTGGTGCTCGTTGGGTATTTTCACGCGGCGGTGTCGCGGCATCCAATATATGGGAAGCGGGTGGGTTGATCCGAAGCAGCGACGAGGTGGCTTATCCAAACATTCAGTATCATTTTGGTCCCGTCGGATTCGCCTATCAGGGAAATAAAATTTCTTTGACGCAGGCGTACTCGATGCATATAGATCTATTGCGCCCGCGAAGTCGAGGCACGGTAAAACTGGCCTCGAAAAATCCATTCGCGAAACCCTTGTTGAACTTCAACTACTATGCCCATCCAAGGGATCTTGAAGACATGCTACAAGGTGTGCAAAAAGGGCGAACGCTTTTTGCACAGAGTGCATTTGATGCCTTTCGTGGCGTATCCATCGATCCTCCACCATCGGTAACCGAGACTGATCAGTTAAAACACTGGATACGCTCGGTAACCGAGACCGACTTTCATCCTTGTGGAACCTGTCGCATGGGAGTTGATTCTGATTCAGTTGTTGATCCTGAATTCAGGGTACGCGGATTCGATAGTCTACGGGTTGTTGATGCCTCAGTGATGCCGCGTATAGTCAGCGGCAATTTGAATGCTCCGACACAAATGCTCGCAGCACGTGCCGCTGATTACATCAGTCAAACAACACAACTTGGTAGAATCGATGCAGAATTTGCCTTCCACCAATGATGACTGATTCTATTTTCGTGGTCGTTCCTATTTCAGAGAATTGACTCGAACAAGGCTCTGGTATTTTCGGCGGTCATCTCAACGGGGTTACCGCCGGTGCTTGGATCTCGCAATGCGGCATCTGTCAGCGCATCGAGATCAGGATCCTCAACGCCCAGCTCTGACAAGGTTTTTGGAATACTGAAGTGCGCATTGAACTCGTCGACGAATGCGCAAAAACCATCAAAACCGCCTTCGATATCCAGATATGCTGCGACCTTGTCAAAACGCTCTCGAATGAGTGGGGCATTGAATTTGAGAACTGTCGGCATACAGACTGCGTTGGTCGTGCCGTGATGCGTATGGTGTACCGCACCAATGGGATGACTTAGTGCGTGTATAGCGCCGAGGCCTTTCTGAAATGCGGTTGCACCCATTGCAGCTGCACTCATCATATGCGATCGAGCTTCAAGGTCGCTTCCCTCAGCATAGGCACGCGGCAGGTTTTCTTTGACTAAGCGCATACCTTCGAGCGCAATCCCCTGGCTCATCGGATGATAGTGTGGCGAGGAAAAAGCTTCGACGCAATGGGCAAGGGCATCGAGACCGGTTCCGGCAGTGATAAATTTTGGCATGCCGACGGTCAGTTCTGCATCAGCGATAACGGACACGGGCAACATCTTCGGATGAAAGATGATTTTCTTTTCGTGTAGATCAGAGCTTGTTATTACACTTGCACGACCTACCTCGGAGCCGGTACCAGCGGTGGTAGGAACGGCAATAACGGGTGCAATGGCTTCGGCATTGGCACGTGTCCACCAGTCGCCGATATCTTCAAAGTCCCAAATCGGGCGCGTTTGTCCGGCCATGAAGGCAATTACTTTACCGAGATCCAGTGCTGAGCCACCGCCAAAGGCAATGACACCGTCAAAGCCACCCTCCCGATACATCGTCACACCAGCTTCGGCGTTTTTGTCTGTGGGATTTGCATCGACATCTGAAAACAATGCGGCGCCAAGACCAGCGTCTTTCATCAGTGCAAGTGTACGCTGGGTGATTTCATTATCAGCTAATCCTCGATCGGTGACGAGTAATGGCTTGGCAATACCCGCTGATTTGCAGACTTCTCCAATTTCGCTTATGCGCCCAGCTCCAAAACGGATCGGGTTGGGGTAATTCCAGTTGGCGTTAAGGTTCATGAGGTTATCTTTTTCAAATGATAGGATTTTGCTCGGGTCAGGGCGTGAAAGCCTAGTACCGATAGACCGGTACCGCGGCCAGTGTCCTTGCAACCTGTCCAGCATAGCGCGGGGTCCAGATAGTCGCAGCGGTTCATGAAAACTGTACCGGTTTCAAGACGCCGACCAATTTCAAGCGCTTTTTCCGTATCCTGAGTCCAGAGTGAACAGGTCAGTCCGAATTGGCTGTCATTCATCAGTTCAATGGCTTGCTCATCATCTTTCACTGACATGATGCCGACCACGGGTCCAAAGGTTTCATCACGCATGATTCGCATATCATGGTCAACCTGAGTCAGAATCTGCGGCGTGAGATAAGCGCCTCCGTCATCGTTGGCCATGGTCTCTATGTGTTTCATGGCGCCCGCGTCAAGCGCTTCATCAACTTGTTTCCGGACCTCTTTAGCGAATCGCACATTGGCCATCGGGCCCATTGTTGTGTCATCAAGAAACGGGTTTCCGAGCTTGTAGCTGTTTACCAACGTTACCGCCTTTTCAACAAATGCTTCGTAAAGGCTCTCGTGTACGTATATGCGTTCGATGCCGCAACAACATTGGCCGGAATTGAACATGGCGCCATCTATCAAGGTGTCAACTGCCGCGTCAAGATCAGCATCAGCTCGTACGTAACCCGGATCTTTGCCGCCGAGTTCGGTGGCAACTGTGGTAAAGGTTCCTGCCGCGGATTGTTCCATCGCCTGGCCACCACTGACCGAGCCTGTGAAATTGACGAATCCGAAATTTCCTGCGCCGATCAGCGCGGATGTGACATCGTGATCGAGAACCACATTGGTAAAGACGCCCGGCGGAAGGCCAGCAGCCACAAAAGCGTCGGCCAGATGCTCACCGACTAAAATACTCTGCGATGCGTGTTTCAGCACGACGGAATTACCCGCAATGAGTGCGGGGGCTATCGTATTGATGGCAGTCATATAAGGGTAATTCCACGGTGCAACCACGAGAACCACGCCCTGGGGTTCACGCTCGATCTTGCGTAGAAAGCTATCGGATTCTTCTACGATGATCGGTGCGAGAGCTTCCTTGGCGATAGAGGCCATATAGGATGCTCGTTCTTCAAAGCCGCCAAATTCACCCCCGTAACGTACGGGTCTGCCAATCTGATGCGCAAGTTCCTCAACCATACGCTCGGTAGTTTCACCGATCGATGCAATCGCTTTTTTGACGTATGCAATTCGCTCAGTGACAGGTTTGCTTGCCCAGTTGATTTGCGCCGTTTTCGCACTGTCAGCTAGTTCCTGGGCTTCTTCGATTGAAAGACAGGGGCGCGTAGCGTAAACAGAGCCGTCTACCGGCGATATGCACGTAATGGTTTTATTCACTGTTTTCAAGCCTTTTCAAATCCGCGTGCAATTTCCCAGTCGGTCACGATACGATCAAATTCCTCTTGTTCCCATTCGGCGGCGCGAGTGTAGTGATCGATAACGGCATCACCCATGGCTTTTCTTAGCATGGAGGACTCCCTGAGCGTGGCAGTTGCCGCACGCAATGTATTGGGTATATCAGGTACTGAATCGTTGTCGTATAGATCACCACTTGCAGCCGGATCAAGCGTCATTTTGTCTTCCATTCCTTGAATGCCAGCTGCCAGAAGTGCTGCTTGCGCCAGATAAGGGTTTATATCCGCGCCCGGGATACGGCATTCAACGCGAACCGACTGCGTATCAGCGCCGCACAGGCGAAAACCCGCGGTACGGTTGTCCACTGACCAGGCAATTTTCGTTGGGGCGAAGGTCCCTTTGGCAAAACGCTTGTAGGAATTAATGTAAGGGGCGAAGAACACGGTGCAGTCTGCCGCGTAACTAATGATGCCTGCCATAAAATGCTTCATGAGATCTGACATGGCGTGTTCGCTGTTCGGTTCGTGGAAGGCACTTTCGCCGTTCGACCATAAAGACATATGTATATGACTTGCACTGCCGACTCGATCCTGATGCCATTTTGACAAGAAGCTTGCTGAATGCCCTTGTTGCCAGGCGATTTCTTTTGTCGCATGTTTGGCGATCGTATGGTGATCAGCGCAATCAAGTGCGTCTGCGTATTTAATGTTAAGTTCTTCCTGGCCGACTTCCGCTTCCCCTTTGGAATTTTCCACTGGAATGCCTGCGGCGTACAGATGATTGCGTATCGGACGCATCACGTGTTCTTCTTTGGTGGTCTGCAGGATGTGGTAGTCCTCATTATAAGGACCCAGTGTTTCGAGATTCCGGTAAGTGTCACTACGCATTTCATCGAGCGATTTCTTGAACAGGAAAAATTCAAGCTCTGTTGCCATCATGGCTGTCAGACCAAAGGGTTCAAGCCGTTGAATCTGCGTTTTGAGTACTTGACGCGGGGAGTGTGGCACAGGTTCATGGTTGTGATGATCGAGAACGTCGCACAGCACCATGGCAGTAGCCTCAAGCCAGGGTATAAGCCTGAGAGTGTGCATATCCGGTTTCATGATGTAATCGCCGTAACCGCTTCGCCAGCTGGTTGAGGCGTAGCCATCGGGTGTCGCCATTTCCAGGTCTGTCGCCAGAAGGTAGTTGCAGCAATGCGTTTCTTTGTACCCGCTTTCGAGGAAATTGGACACGTGAAAGCGTTTACCCATTAACCGGCCCTGCATATCAATCAGACAAACCAGAACGGTGTCGATAGATCCATCCGCAGCCATTTTTTTCAGTGCATCAAAACTGAGTGGGCTAGACATAGTGTTGAAGACTCATTAACGCTTGTTCAAGTACGAGGGGCGCAATTGCGCCCCTCCTGTTTACAAATAAGACCAACGACGAGTTATCCGTAGCGGTAAGGCCGGCCAGCCTTCTGCATATCCTCATTGTATTTTCGGAATATGCCGACGATCTTTGCTTTGGTTTCAGATTCTGACGCGATCTCATCCCAGAATTTGACCGCGGCATTCTCTACTTCGGCCCACTCTTCATCAGGAATGGAAGTCAGTTCCATCTTGGTACCATTGACTCGAAGATCTGCTTCGCCACCCCAGTACCACCATTGACGATAATAGTGACTTTGCTCCATGCAGACACTGAGAAGTGCCTGTAGATCTTCTGGTAACTCATTCCAACGTTCCATATTCGAAAAGAAATGGCCGATCCAGGCGCCGGATATATTATTTGTCAGAAAGTAGTTGGTGACATCAGCCCAACCGACTGTGTAGTCTTCAGTGATGCCTGACCAGGCTATGCCATCGAGTTCGCCCGTTTGTACGGCCACTTCGATATCTTCCCATGGCAGGGTCACTGGCACCACGCCAAATTGCGAGAGAAACCGACCGGCTGTCGGAAAGGTAAATACTTTTTTGCCTTTGAGATCCGCCAGAGAATTGATAGGTTCTTTGGTAGCGAAGTGGCATGGATCCCAGGCACCTGCTGAAATATGCTTTACACCAACCTTTTCGTACTCACTGTCCCAGATCTCCTTCAAGCCGTATTGGTTGAACAGAACGGGTACATCCAGCGAGTAGCGAGATCCGAACGGAAAGTAGCCGCCGAAAACCGTCACTTCGGTCGGTGATGCCATGGAATCATCGTCAGACTGAACGGCATCGATAGTGCCACGTTGCAGTGCCTGGAACAGCTCACCAGTGGGTACGAGCTGATCGCCATAGAACAGTTCGATTTGCATTCTGTCACCAGCGATCTTGTTGAATGTATCGATTGCTGGTTTGACCACATGCTCAGCCAATGCCGCGCCGGCGTAGGTTTGCATGCGCCACTTTATCGTTGACTGGGCAATGGCGGGTGCGCCCAAAATTGCCGCCGGAGCGGCTACTGCGGCACCTTGAATAAACTTTCTTCTTGATGTACTCATTGTTTAAAACTCCAGTTGCTGTGTTGAACTCTTTGTCGTTGCGCTTCTTATGTCGCCTGTCTTTAATCGGCTTTTAGTTGTTACTAATTGCCGTAAACCGTTTGTGGTAGCCACAATGCAGTTTGTGGAAAGATCATGATGATCGATAAGGCCAGAATCATGACTGCTACAAACGGAATAATCGAGCGGTAAATATCTTTTAAACTTATTTCAGGTGGTGACATAGCACGCATCAGGAACAAGTTATATCCAAATGGCGGTGTCATATAAGCGATCTGGGTGGTGATCGTGTAAAGAACGCCGTACCAGATCAAGTTGAATTCGAGTGCACCGACAAGTGGAATATACAGAGGTGCGACGATAACCAGCATAGCCGTGTCATCCAGAAAGGTACCCATGAGAATGAAGCTGAGCTGCATCAGGATCAGGATCATCCACGGTGACAAGCCCAGCTTTTCGGTGAACAGGCTCTCGATAGCCTTGACCGCACCCAAGCCATCAAACACTGCACCAAAGGCGAGGGCTGCGAGTATGATCCACATAAACATGCAGGTGATACCCAAGGTGTTTTTCAATGAAGTTTCAAAGACATTCCAATTCATGCGGCCTTTCAGGCAGGCAGCCGTAAATGCTGTCATCGCACCAATGGCAGAGCTCTCTACAAGCGATGTCCAGCCTTTTACAAATGGGATCATCATGGCAAAAAATATGGCAAACGGAAGCAAGCCCGAAAGCAGAAGACGGTACTTTTCAGCCTTTGGGATATTGCGCTCTTCCTCACTTAGTGCTGGGCCCAGACTTGGATTGTGCTTGCAGCGAATTGCAATATAAATGATGAACATTGCTGCCATCATCAACCCCGGTATAACCCCGGCAAGCCACAGTTGTCCCACGGGTTGGCGCGCGATCATCGCATAAAGAACCAGTACGACTGAAGGTGGCACCAGGATGCCAAGCGATGAACCGGCTTGAACCACTCCGGTCACCATTTGTTTGTCGTAACCACGCCTGAGCAATTCAGGCAACGCGATGGTCGCCCCAATGGCCATACCGGCAACCGACAAGCCATTCATGGCAGATATCAAGACCATAAGGCCGATAGTGCCGATAGCCAAACCCCCTCGCAGGCCGCCCATCCACACATGAAACATTCGATACAGATCGTCAGCGATTCGGCTTTCCGACAAGATGTAACCCATGAAGACGAACATAGGAACCGTCAGCAAGGGGTACCAGCGCATCAGTTTTATGCTTTGCGAGAATGCGATATCAAATCCGCCACGGTCGCCCCACAGTGCCAGCGCGGCAATTACGGCAACAAACCCTACTGCACCAAATACCCGTTGACCACTGAATAGCAGCAACATCATGGATGCAAACATCAGGAGGGCGATCAATTCGTAGGACACGATCAGATCTCCTCACCACGAATGCGCAAAATGTCCTTGAACAATTCTGATATCGCCTGTAACAACATCAGAAATATGCCTGCGCACATGAGCGATTTGATAGGCCATAGATAGGGACGCCAGATAGTTCGACTACGTTCAAGCGTGCCTGTCTCTTCTTGTCCGGTCAGTAGTCCAAAGAAAAACGTCAAGGTGTCTGATCCAAAATGCCCAAGAGAGTAGGCGGTTGAGCTCAAGCCTCCCCAGAGCAAAACAATCAAATAGGTGATCAAACAGAAGACCGTAATCGAATCGACCACGGCTTTACGTTTGATTGTCCAGTTGTCGTAGAAGAGATCCATTCGCACATGAGATCCCATTTGGATGGCATAAGAGCCACCGATGAAGAAATAGAAAATCATCGCAAACTGTGCCGCTTCGAGTGTCCACAACGATGGGCGATCGAGATATTTACTGATCGTCGACCAAAGTAAAACCAGCATGATGGCGAAAATGCCATACATGGCAACTCTTCCGAGCCGATAGTTGATGGCGTCAACGATGCTGATAAAAAGTCGCAGCCAGTTCATTGCTGTGCCTGTTTCTCCGTCGTTGTTTCCGATCGTGCATCGTTTGTCGGTGCTAATTTTTTCAGCGCTTTTTCGAGCCACCGAGCGAGTGATTTGGCCACTACTTCGCAAGCCTCAGACGTTGACAGCAAGTCGTTTCTGATTTCGATCATGACGTTCAGATAGTTGGCTGGGATGGCGTGATTTTGTAAGGTATGAGTCACATCATCGTCTGGCCCATAAGGCTCATTACGTCGAATGATGTAGTCGTTTTCGGATTCATCAGTGACTGCTACTTTGAGTAGCGCATCAGCCAAGCGCGTATCGCTATCATGCAGGATGCCGATTTCAACTTCTCGCTGCCTGCCATGGTAGTTGGGTGTGAAACTATGAATGGTGACGAGCACGGGCGGGTGTTGTTTCGCGGCAAGGGTCTTACTTAAAGCATCCCGGAACGGCACGTAGTAGCTTTGCGCACGCCTGTCTCGCTCTTGTTCCGAGAGATTGCAGTTGCCGGGAACAGAATAAATTTCGCTTGTCTCAGGCATTGCTGATGGTGAACTGGGTGCTCGGTTACAGTCGTACACCAGTCTTGATACGCGGCTGTGTACCAGTGGGGCGTCTAGTAACTTGGAAATAAATTGGGCGGTGATCAGCGCACCGGGATCCCAAGCGATATGGCTGTATCGCGCGTCAGGAGAGAGGCCCAGATCGTGAAATTGCGCGGGAATGGCTGCGCTGGCGTGTTCACAGGCGAGCACGACATCATGCTGCCCATCAGGATTTGTAATTTCGACAGAATCTCCGAAATTCCGATCCACTTTTTCACACCTCAGAGTCAATAGCGCCTCCAGTTTGTATAATATTCTTCAATAAATTGGTAAATGTCAATCATTTCACAAAATGATTTGCATTAAGCCGAGAAAAGATCAAGAGCCTGCGTTACGGTGCATGGCTTGGACAAAGCAATACCTTGTCATCAGAGGAATTCGATGTGGCGAAACTCGGAGGAACCGTTTCTCAGCGACTGGAGAACCATGCGCGTCAGTTGACCCGCTCCGAGCGTCAACTGTGCGACGTCATTCTGCAGAATTATCCGGTATCCGGTCTTGGCACCATAACAACGTTGGCGGAAACCGCAGAAGTCTCGACCCCGACGGTTGCCAGACTGATTCAGAAGCTGGGGTACAAAGGCTTTCCAGAATTTCAACAGGCATTGCGATCAGAGTTGGACGAGAAAATTTCGAGTCCGCTGACCAAACGGGAAAACTGGGTTGATCAGGCCCCGGATCAACACTTGCTGAATCGTTTTACCAAAGCGGTCATTGAGAACATTGGTCAGTCCCTGTCCAGAATTGACCCGGTCGAATTCGAACAAGCCTGTGATTTATTGAGTAGTTCCGACAAACGAGTGTTTGTAGTCGGTGGGAGAATCACGCGAGCGCTGGCGGATTACTTTTACTTACATTTGCAGATAGTTCGTGAAAACGTCATTCACATCGCATCGACCTCGCATGCATGGCCGCACCATCTACTCGACTTTCGCCCCGGAGACGTTGTTGTTGTCTTTGATATTCGTCGATATGAAAGCAGTACATTAAAACTTTCAGAGCTTGCCAGTCAGCGGGGGGCGAATATTATTTTGTTTACCGATCAGTGGGTTTCACCCGTTGCGGAGTATTCCACTGTTCAGTTTACCAATCATATAACCGTACCCTCAGCCTGGGACTCGAATATTTCCTTGATGCTGATTGTGGAAATAGTCGTCGCAGAGGTTGTCGAGCGAAATTGGGATCAATCCAAGGCAAGGTTGGAAGCTCTGGAAGATATTTTTGACAATACCAAGCTGTTTCGCAAGTTTTGACTGCTCTAACATAAAACAAAAACAATAATACAAAGCAGCATCTACACTGTCGATAGAGCTGTACCAGTCAGTTCATCAGTCGTAACACAAGGTGTTTGCCCTGACAGAAGCAGAAAGTGCTTCGATGATCTCAATCGCAGGTGTTCTACCTAGGCGTTTTTCGGCTTCCATACGGACTTTGGACAGTAGGAAGCACCGTGAACGCTCCCCGGTTCGGAGCCTTGGAGCAATATGGCGCAACCTTGACCTTCGCCCAATACAATCCCTGTATCCAGTTGCAGGACACCGTTCGAGTTTTCAAGTTTTGTGTAGCCGCCACGTGGCGACAGAAGATCCATCTGACGGACCATATGGTGACTGGTCAGCGTTTTGTCGTGATTTTCGCCGGTGGTGATTTCGGTGGTCTCCCCGATATCAAACACAGCGAGCCAGACATGTGTATCGTTTGGAACTGCGGAAAAGTCCCCAGTCAGTTCGATACGGAGGCCGGCTTTCTCGGAATTGAGACTGGTTGACGGCGTTTGCTCGACGACATCGACCTTGACGGCCGGCCGATCGAGTACCCTGATACCTTCCAATACGGTACGTCGTTTGGAGCCCACTACCGCGTACTGACCATTGATCACCATTTGCGGTGTATACACGCCGGTTTGCCCTTGCAAGTTGGCGCGGTTGTACAGCCGTTGGCGCAAACTATTCTCGGGGCTTGAGAACGGGTCCTGGTGCGAGCCGTGTTTGCCATAAACCAGAGAATCCCAATAGTCGACGTGGAATTCAAGCGCGACAAGATTCTCAAGATCGTTGGCCTCGATCAAGTCACCCAGCAGTGCCTCGGCCGGCGGACAGCTGTAACAGCCCTGGGAGGTAAACAATTCGACTACGGCGGGGTTGGCATCAGGGTTCTCCGATGCAATGGCAGGGGAGCCACCACCGAATAATTCGAGCGCGTGATAACCGAGGGCCAGCATCAACGCTGAGAACAAGAGCACAGGCCTGAAAACCGCTGGCTTGAGCAGCAAAGGACGAGGCTTGGCCACAGGTTTTGTGTCCTGAATGTCAGGTGAGTTCGATGACTGAGGGTGGTGCGGCATCGGTACGGCTCCCAGTGGTATGGCATGGAGACCAGCGTGACGTAGTTACGCTGAGGCTGGCATGGCAAAACGCTTGTAAAGCTTTGACACGATCTGACGGAACAGTTCCCAACGACTTCACATTGTATGAGGGTTGTTGGAAGCTGCCCCTGAAGGTAAATCGTGGTTTATTCGCCGAATGTCTATTCAATTCGAGTCGGGGGGCGCTGGTAGCCGACGAGGAGATCGTTCTTTCGGCGAGAATACTTGCTGGGAGCCGGATTGCAGAGTCTGACGAGCACGGCTCATTTCATAGCTATTGCCAGATTTGAGAATCCGTTTGTCCTCGGCAAGATTCTGCTTGTATATTGGCGTGCGGGATAGTGTCAGAACTCGAATGAAATCGGGTTGAACGCCGGTTTTGCCAATGGGTATTTATGCCTATACTAAGCGTGTTGAACTCGGGCTTGCGGGAGGTGATCATCCCGTCTGTCGTGAATTGAAAGTTGCCTGAATGCCAGTACTCGCAGACGAAACTAGCTACATTTAAAAAATATGGCCATCAAGACCTACGGCATGTCATTCATGTCGCGCTGGCAGTCTGCGTTGCACTCGGTTTTGCAGCAGCAGGACGAAAACGTTTCAGACTGTCTATCGTCAGAGCACGATGCCATGACAGCGAGCTGCGATGCATGCGGTCAGCTTGAAACGGCGATTGCAGAAGGCAAAGAGAATGTAGATCTCGCTGAAGTCGTGACAAAAGGGTCCCTGGTTTCCAAGTGCGCGCATTTGTACGTGGGGCTGGCGGCAGCGAAGTTCAGTGGTAATGATCAACGTGTTCGTGAATTGGAATCGGAAATCAGGTACTCCGTTTGCGATCCGCTCTGGGCGAAAACTCTTTTCGAATTCGATAACAATCATCAGGATATTCCCTATCGTCACTATGACTCTCTGGATGATTTTGTTCTGCCCCTTGGTGATGTTGACAACGATGCAGACAAGATAAAGATCGCCTTTGTGTCTGATTGGGCTACCGGCACACCGTTAGCTAAAAACGTCATGCGTTGTATTGGCGAGCAAAACCCGGACATCGTCATTCATCTGGGTGATGTTTATTATTCGGGCACCAAGGAGGAGATGCAGAATCACTTTCTCTCCATAGTCCGAGAGTATTTGCCAAAACACACCCGAATATTCAATCTGGCAGGTAATCATGATTTGTATGCAGGCGGTGCCGGGTACTACTGGTTGCTTGATGAATTAGGCCAGCCAGCGAGTTATTTTTGTTTGCGTAACAAACATTGGCAGATTCTTTCCATTGGAGCGCCACCACAAGTGGGTAAGCCTATCGATGCGATATCTGCCATACCAGCGATCGAGCCCAAAGAAGTCGCCTGGCACCAGCACAAGTTAAATGGCGCAGACGGACGTAAGACAGTTATGTTGTCGCACTATCAGTTGTTTACTTCATCTGGCAATATCGGTCGAACCGCAGACAATCGACCGCTTGCGCTTAACCCTGTTCTCTACGAGGCTTTCAATACTCATTTGCCTAAAATTGATCTTTGGCTTTGGGGGCATGAGCATAATTTGGTGGCCTTTGAGCCTTACGCAGGGCTTCGCAGAGGCAGGTGTATCGGCTCCGGTGCGATACCCGTTGCTCTGTTGTGGCAGCCCTATAAACAGTTACCCAATCTGGCGTTGCCTGAGCAATTCGACACTGCGCCACAAATTAATCTCGACTGCCAGCTCGGTCATGATGGTGATCATTATCATCACGCGTTTGGCATATTGAATATCGAAGGCGCGCTTGGAGAAATGAACTACTTTCAGGTTGAAGGAGTTGATGGGGACGCCACAGTAATTTATACGGAGTCTCTCAATGAACACTATGTATGATCTGGTAATAATCGGTGCAGGCGGTGGCGGGATTACTTCTGCATTTGAAGCGCAGAGGCTTGGAGCTAAAGTCGCTTTGCTGGAAAAACACAAAATAGGGGGTGAGTGCACTCACTCAGGTTGTGTTCCATCCAAAGCACTGATTGATGTCGCAAAAAACTTCCATAGCATCAACAATTCAAGCGCCCACGGTTTGCACTCTGTCGATGTAAAGAGCGGCTTTGAGTTCAAGCGTGCGATGGAGCATGTCAAGAGCATAATCGATGGGGTTTATGCGCACGAGCAACCAAAGCGTTTCAATGACCTTGGTATTGACACGTATATTAATAGTACCGGCGCATCGTTTGTAGATGATCACACGGTCAAGATTGGTGATCAAACGGTTAAGGGCGATAATTTCATAATCGCCTCTGGCTCCGGGCCTAGATTGCTTCCAACTGATCCCGATAGTCCAGTCAAGATGCTCAACAACGAGAACTTCTGGGCACTGCGAGAACAGCCAGAGAGTATTGCCTTTTTAGGCGGTGGTGTTATCTCTGCGGAGTTGGGTCAATCTCTGGCACGTTTCGGTACCAAGGTTAAAATAATTGACCGAAATGACCGCATCCTCGGTGCCATTGATCCGGATGTCAGTCAGTACCTGATAAACGTGTTTGACGACATGGGTATTGAAATGATTACTGGTGCCAATGCAAGTGTCTGTTCTAAAAACAGTGATGGGAAGGTCTGTATTGACATCGAGCAAGGGGAGAAAAATAAAAGCCAATTGTTGGTGGACGAATTGTTTGTCGCTATTGGCAGGGTGCCGAATCTGGATGGCTTGAATCTGGAGGCAGCGGGTATTGAATATACCCGTCACGGAGTTACCGTAAACGAAAAAATGCAGACAAGTGTTCCACACATCTGTGCTGTAGGTGATGTCGCATCAAGAGCGAAATTCAGTCATGTAGCCAACTATCAGGCAGAACGAGTTGTACGTAATTTTCTGAATCCGAAAAGTAACAATACTATTGATCTGACTGCATTGCCTTGGGCCATTTTTACCGACCCTGAGATCGGTCACGTTGGTATTACGGAAGCAGAAGCGCGCGAATTACACCAGGGCGTACAGACTTTTCAGGTCGATGCTGCGACCGATCGATTCATAACTGATAGCAAGAAGGGTGGATTCCTGAAAGTCGTTATGGATTCAGAGAACCGTATACTCGGTGCCACGGGCATAGGTGCGCATGCAGGAGAATGGGTGCAGTGTCTTACGCTTGCAGTGAAAATGGGTCTCAAAGCTGAGGACATTGCCGATACTATTTTCGCCTATCCGACTTATGCAGAAATTGTGAAGAAATCCTGTTCACGATTTTTGCGGACAAAGCTCTGATGGTTGACGATTGCATCCCGTGAATGCTGCTGCTGAATATTGGCTGCGTGAATCACTTGCCAGACGCACTATCTACCCGATAGACGTTGTTTATCCGTCAAAGAATCCCACCAGGCTGCATAAGGGGTATCTAGCGGTCGCTCGCCACTGAAATCAGGCTGATCGTCGTCCCACCAGACCGGGCCTGCTTCTCCAAGTAATATTTTTGCTTGAATTGTCGCGGTTCGGTCTTTTTTTACTCTCGCTTGCATCAATTGTTTCAACGCTTTTCGACGTGTTGAATCATCAAGTGCCGGATTGGTGCATCGCTTTAAAATGCCTTTGGCTACCAGATAACGTCCGTCTTCTGTGTGTGGTCTATCTTTCCGAGGCATGGGATTTATCCGTTTAGAACTCGAGAGTACCTTAGAACTAGAGAGTACTAATGTGGGATTGGTGTTTTTAGTAATCAGTCAGCTCAAAGAGTATGTTTGCGCCCGAAGGCATTCTTTTGACTCTTCGAGTTTTTCTCAAGCGATGCGCGTGGGGTGGTTTTCTTACAAAATATTATAGGTTACGCGGACGTGACAAGTCTCGAAACGACGTCCGGCCGGAGTGTGTCCGAGCGGAGTGTCGGTTGCTCTGGCAAACGTATCTTCGCCTTCACTTGCATTGTGCACATTGTCGGCGAACGGCTAGAATCCAGGGCTGATAGCCTGAATTTGTCTCGGATGCTCAGTTTCAGGACTTGGATGCTCAATTTCCGGAATAAATCGTGCAGCACAAGTCATTTAAATAACGTGACTCAGTACCATATTCACGATAGAGCCTGTGTCGAGGGAGTTGACAGTACTGGCCGTAATCGAGTACATCAATGATCATGAATACGTCAACCTACTTTGCAGGTAGCTTAATTGGTTTGATGGTGTTGGCGGGATGCTCGGCCATTCCTCGCAACGCAGTTCCAGAAAGCTTAACCGAAGATTCCAATCTGATCTCACTCGAGAATGTGAGATTTTTCGGAGACGCGCTCCCAGAAGATGCCAGAAAAGTTGTCAGGAAAAAAGTTGATCAGTCGATTGCCGGTCGACCCGAGGAGTGGAACGGCGATCGTATTATTGATGTCAATCTGTTGATCATTACTGGTGGAGGACCGGACGGCGCTTTCGGTGCCGGATTGCTCAATGGCATGACAGATGGCAAAAATCGGCTTGAGTTCGAGGTCGTTACCGGCGTAAGCACGGGTGCTTTGATCGCGCCTTTTGCGTTCCTCGGGCCCGAATACGATTCAGTCATCAGAGACTTGTACACCAAGTCGAGTACCAAAGATATTATTCTACAAAAGAATGCATTGGTCGGGCTTTTCTCAAACGCGCTATCTGACACTAAGCCGCTGCAAGAACTCATTGCAAAAAATATAACGATGGAGTTCATGGAGAAAGTAGCCGATGAGTATGAGATCGGACGCAGGCTGTTTGTTGGAACAACCAATCTCGACGCTCAACGCCCAGTTATATGGAACATGGGTGAAATCGCAAGTTACAACAATGAGGAAGCTTTGAAATTGTTCAGAAAGGTTCTTCTCGCATCAGCTTCCATTCCCGCCGCATTCCCTGCTGTTAAATTCGAAGTAGTTGCCAATGGTCAGAAATTTAAAGAGCTGCATGTAGACGGTGGTGTAACGAACAATGCGTTCTTTTTGCCCATTCGAGTTGGACTTGGACAGTATTTGAAGGAGCTGGGTCTTCAGGTCAGGCCAACCATGTATGTTATTCGAAATTCCAGCTCTGCCCCGGCTTGGGAACCTGTTGGGAATAAAACACTTGAGATAGCGAAACGCTCGATAGATACACTGGTCAAAAGCTCGACTACCGGCGATCTGCACAAGCTGTATACATTTACTCAGATCAACGACATTGGCTTTCGCATCACGAGTGTTCCAAGCTCTTTCAAGCAAAAATCGAGAGAATTGTTTGATCCTGTGTATATGGGCAAGTTGTATGAGGTTGGCTACAAGGTAGGTCTGAATGGCGTCACTTGGGATACAACGCCACCGGGGCTATAAATAATGTTAGTTGTTGCTCCGACTCTGGATTTATACTCGCAATCCTGTAGATGTGTTACGTCTCTTACATAGTTATGTAACTCGCCAATTAATAACATTTCATCATGGACGTTTGTCAAAGACGTCAAAGTGCGAGGCTATCGTCAATTATTTGGGTTGCGAGCTCTGGAGCATCATGAGCACCATAAACCCCATGCTCTTTTTGAATGCGGGTTGCGAGAAAATAGTTCGCAGCCGCGTCACTGGCGTTTCTGATCATCAATGAAGCTTGCATCGCCCTCGCCATACGCGATGTAAGGCTTCGTGCAGCACCTTGCGTGAAGTTACGTGAGTGTATGTCTGACTTCAAAGCATCGACAAAATTATCCAGCTGCTTGTCGGCGCCACGCGATAAATCAATTTCGTTAAACAAAACATCTGAAGCTTCTGGTGATTTTTCCATTGCCCGTAAAATATCCAGACTCTGAATGTTTCCGCAGCCTTCCCAGATTGAATTTAGCGGAGATTCGCGGTACAGGCGAGGCAGAGTGGATTCTTCCACATACCCGCTGCCTCCGAGACATTCCATGCATTCGTAGACCAGTTGTGGAGTTCGTTTGCAAATCCAGAACTTCCCAACCGGTGTAGAGAGTCGAGTCAGTAGCTGTTCTGATTCATCCTCTGGCTTATCAAGTGCTGCGGACAGACGAAAGGTTTGCCACATGGCCGCTTCCGACTCCACCACCATGTCAGCGAGTACATTTTGCATGAGTGCGTGTTGGTTCAAGCGTTTACCGAAAGCATCTCGATGGGCGCAGTGATGGAGTGCCTGCGCAACCGCTTGGCGCATTAATGATGCTGAGCCCAACATGCAGTCGTAACGTGTCAATGAAACCATCTCGATAATCGTATTGACCCCACGACCTTCTTCACCGATCAACCATGCTTCAGCGTCGCGAAATTCGATTTCACTCGAAGCGTTGGACCAATTGCCCAATTTGTCTTTAAGTCGCTGTATCTGAAAATGGTTGAGTACGCCGTTTTCAGTCCAGCGTGGCATCAGAAAGCACCCAAGGCCCACATCAGTTTGTGCCAATACAAGAAAACCATCACTCATGGGCGCCGAACAAAACCACTTGTGGCCCGTGAGTCGATAGAGCTGTCCACCACCGGGTTTGCCGACAGGCTTTGCGGTTGATTGGTTGGCACGAACATCGGAGCCACCTTGTTTTTCTGTCATTGCCATACCCATGGTCACGCCGGGTTTGTCATACCAGGGAATATTGCGGCCATCGTATTGCCGCGCTGTGACCAGCGGTATCCAGCGTTCCGCTATATCTGGTTGGTGGTGCAGTGCCGGTGTTGCGGCGAATGTCATGGTGGTCGGGCAGGTGGTTCCACATTCTCCCTGATTGTGCAGATAGACAAGCGCCGCACGCACCACATGTGCACCCTTGCGGGAATCCTGCCAGGGTAAGGATGGCAATCCAGCCTCTATCGCGTGCGCCATTATCTGATGATAGGCGGGATCGAAATCAACCTGGTTGATGCGTTGTCCAAACCGATCATGAGATCTGAATTGAGGTTTGTTGACATTGGCTCGCATACCATCAGACATCATCGTCTCGAGCGCCAACTTTCCGTAGTCACGCAGAGCCTCATTGCCCCAACTTCCACCGAACTGGCTTACGGCCGACTGCAGCGCGTTGTCTGAGAGATACAGATTGCTGGAAAATTCCGGTGGCTGGTTCAGGATTTGATGAGTTTCGTAAGCGGGCATCGCCTGTGCCTCCTCGCTGTTTGATTGTTGCATCTACTGCTCCTTGTTCGCTTGGTGTGGCCAGGAACTAATTCTATATTCATTGGTAATAACTACAGACACTACTCAGTTGCCTTTGATTCCGTCACCCGAAAATGTTCGAGAAGATCAGCACTGGATCGTAAATGTGCCATCGCATCTGCAGCTAGTTCGCGAGTGAGAGCGCCTGAGTCCATTTCTTGGCCAATCGAGGATGATTGTCCTGCCCACAGCGAAACAAATTCCCCCGAGCCCTGTGTTGCATCTTTCAAGGGAGCGAGGCCTGCGATCGCGTAAGGGTAGTCGGGTACATCAGTGCTGATGGGTCCGGCTTCGCGAATGATCCGATTACTGAAACTGCGAGCCAGCCGTCCGGTAAATACGTTGGTCAGAACCGTAGATGGCGGCTGAGCATCATTCAATAGTTGGCGATGATGATCGCTGATGGTAGATTCGGGCGTCTTCAGGTAGCGAGTACCAATTTGGGCTGCGGAGGCACCCAGCATGAAAGCAGCAGCGATGCTTCTGCCATTTGCAATTCCCCCTGCTGCAATGATAGGGAGATCGATTGAGGCACTAATCTGTTGTACTAGCGAGAAGGTTCCTATCTGACTTGCGTAGTTGCGGTCGTTGTGTCCGTTGAGTTCTTTGTCGAGGACTTCGTCGAGGAATCTACCTTGATGCCCACCTGCTTCATAGCCTTGTGCAATGATTGCATCGCATCCATTGTCAGTCAGATACCGAGCTTCATTGACAGTGGTGGCAGATGACATGATACGAGTGCCGGTTGCTTTTATACGTTCAATGAGGTTCGCGGATGGCAGACCGAAATGGAAGCTAACTACTTCAGGACGGAGCTCTTCGATCAGCTCGCAACGCTTTTCATCAAACGTACGCACTGATATCGTACCGTTTGGATGGCCTTTGGTCCCAACTTCCTGGTATAGGTTTTCAAGAGATTGTCGCCAATGTGCCTCACGGTTCTCGTTGCGAGGTTTTTCCTTGTGACAAAAGAAATTCAAGTTGATCGGTTTGTCACAGCGAGAACGAAAGCTGGCGAAGCGTTTAGATATCTCTTCGCAACTGATCATCGAACACGGCATCGAACCAAGACCGCCGGCATTTGATACAGCGATGGCCATGTGATGGTTCTGTGCACCGGCCATGGGCGCTTGGATGATTGGTAGTTCGATTCCAAACAGCCTGGTGATGGATGTCGTGTTTCTCATGGTGCAATCACATCGTTTTGCCTATTTGCATATCCCTTGTTCCACGTGTAAATCTAACACAACACCTGACTCAAAGCTTCATGATCACTGACCGATACGGGTATTACCTATTGGCAGCCAAACCGCGGCGGTACGAGACAAACCAGCCTTGAGCGGAACTGATCTGGTCATAATCTGACCCTTTGCGCGGTTGAATATTATCCGGAGCCATTTTTCACTGGTATGTCGGTTACTACAAGCGGAGGGAAGAGAGCTAATTCGCGAGTGTGACTAATCAAATCACTGAGTGATGAAAATGGGGTTAGTCGGATTTAGCAATCCGAAAACGAGTTGCCGGAAAGGGTCATGCGATTAATTTCAGAAGAACAGTGCAATATCGAGTTGAATGAAGTCTTCGTTTGAAAACAAGGACAAGATAGGGTCGTCATCGGCATTTTCCCATAGCCTCATCAGGAGACTTGCTTTGATATTGTCACCAAAGCGACGGCTGCCTTCGAGCGAAATGATTTGACCGCCGCCATCAAGGTCGGCAATCACGCCCAGTAGACCTTCTAGCGACTGCTCATCATTTAATGCGAGACGTAATCCGAGTAACAGATCATTTTGAAAGGGTTGACTGATGTCATCATCGCGGTCATCGAATAGCCATTCACTGACAATGCCCAGATCGGCTCCTGATTCTCTGATGTCAAAAAAGCTGTATTCGAATCCGCCTACCAGTGAAAAGTGGTCTTCGATCTCATCCGCTTGTCGATTGACCACCTCGGCTTTCAATAACCAGCTTTCCAGTGTTGCCTGTATATCAAGGCCAACCTGCGTTGTTTGATAGTAAAATGGAAAGAGCTCGCCTTGTTCCGGATCGAATCGTATATCGGGATCTCGAGCCGTTCCGCTAAAAGCGCTCAGTCCAACATCCCAGATACCCAGTGTTGTCGAGACTCTGGCAGCGACATCTACATGCCGGTCTTCATTGCTGGACTCATACTCAGCGAGATCGTCGTTGATTATTACTGGTGTTCGAGGGCGTCCATCAACGCCTGCAAACGTGCGTTCACGAAATCCAGGTAGAATATAGAGATCAATATTCCCCCAGTCGCGCGGAAATAGAACGTTGATCATAGGCTGCCCAAGTTTCGCCGATGCATCGTCGTTTTCAACTGAATCGAACTGGTTGATAACATCGACGAAGTTCACCGATTCGGCAACACCCCAGAAAACCTTGCCCAGACCAACGCGAGCCTCCCATTGATCAGCCACATGTGTATAGATGAGCTCACGAAAATCTATATGTGTACGCTCGTCGTCTCGCCCATCGATACGAGCGAAAGGTGTGATCGTGACACTGCCTGAATCACCGATACTTCGATAAAATTCAACCTCACTGGCTATCGATATGTTGCTGCGATGATCCGCCGAATGATCGGAATCGCTGGTAAATGCCTGCAGCTGGAGGGCGACATTGCCACGAGTTTCCCATTCAGACTGTGCGTGCGTAGGGGCTGCGATGCCGCCCATTGCAACAAACAGTGTCAAGC
>CAYUZB010000049.1:0-26407 GCA_964449565.1 uncultured Granulosicoccaceae bacterium
CTGTTACCCAGAACAATTTCGGCATTGGTCCCGACATCCACCAGCAAGGTGATGTCGTCAAGCTTTCCAGGTTGTTCGGCGAGAACAACGCCCGCTGTATCAGCACCGACATGACCGGCCACGCAGGGCAAGAGATAAGCTTTGGCCAGTGGATGAGCTTGCATGCCGATATCTCGTGCATTGATTGCAAAGGACTCATCAGTGGCCAGGGCAAATGGCGCACCACCAAGTTCAACCGGGTTGATGCCGAGCAAAAGATGATGCATCACAGGGTTGGCAACAAAGGTCAATTCGAGGATGTCAGTTGCTTCGATGTTCATTTCCCCGACAACATCATCTATCAAGGTGTTGATAGCTGCCTGTACCGCCTCGGTCATTGCCTCTTCGCCACCGGGGTTCATCATGACGTAGGAAACACGGCTCATCAGATCTTCACCAAAACGAATCTGTGGATTCATGATGCCGCTACTGGCGATAACCTTACCGGTCGAGAGATCACAAAGGTGACCGGCGATGGTGGTAGACCCAACGTCAACTGCAAGCCCGTAGATCGTCTCTTTGAACCCTGGCCATACTCCCAGGATTTCGCTTTCATTGTAGATTGCCACGGTTACTTGCCAATCTCCCGCGCGCAAGGATGGTTGCAAGGCTTTCATGATCGGCAAACTTGCCGTTAGATTTTCAAGCTGCCATTCGCGAAGCAGGGCCTCCTTCAAGCGTCTGAGGTCACCGGATGGGTCGTGCATATCCGGTTCTTCGACCTTAACGACATGCAGTCTGACAGCAGGGTCTAAAGTTATCTGAACATGGTCGACAGCTTTACGAATGATCTGACGATGCACTTGTGAGTCAGGAGGTATGTCGACGACCAGGTCACCCAGAATTTTTGCCTGGCAACCGAGGCGACGTCCATCGACAAAGTCGCCATTGATACGTTGATAACGCGCTTCGACCTTGGTGCTTTCGCTTAAATGGCCTTCAAGTGAATTGATCTTGTGTTTGGGAAACTCACCAAATGGTGTCAGTACCTGGCAACGACCACAAAGTCCACGTCCTCCACAAACGGAATCGAGATCAACGCCGAGCTCGCGAGCAGCATCAAGCAGGCTGGTACCAACGATAAAATTGCCATGTTTGCCACTGGGCGTAAATACCACTTTGGCTAGAGCTGTCTCTGTTGCATTGTCAGTCATGGTTATCTTACGTTTCTATTCAACTGCTACGTCGGCGCCGACTGCTACGTCGTGCGCGACCTTCGCCTTCTGCGGGCGGGGTACGATATTTCCTGATCCAGGCAAGGCAGTCAGCATCGTTGCCCATCAATACGTCAGCAGCCATGACTGATCGCATGACTTCCTCATGGCAAGGATTAGTGATTGCTGATGTCATGCCAGAACTGATCGCCATCGACAGGAATGCACCATTGATACCGTTTCGTTCGGGTAAACCGAAGCTGACGTTCGAAGCACCGCAGGTTGTGTTACAACCGAGCTCGCGTCGAATGCGACCGAGTATGTCGAATACCTGGCGACCCGCATAACGCATTGCACCGATCGGCATGACCAAGGGATCAATGACAACATCTGATGCAGGGATGCCAAAATCGCTGGCACGTTCGACGATCTTCCTGGCGACCTTGAACCGCTCCTCAGGATCCTCAGAGATGCCTGTTTCGTCATTGGATATGGCAACGACTGCAGCACCATGTTTTGCGACCAGTGGCAAGACACGTTCGAGAACTTCATCTTCGCCGGTAACCGAATTGACCAGAGCCTTGCCTTCGTAAACGGCGAGCCCGGCTTCCAGTGCTTCGATGATCGATGAATCGATGGACAAAGGGACATCGGTGATCGACTGTACAAGTTTTATCGACTGTGCAAGTAGCGCAGGTTCATCGGCAAGCGGTATGCCGGCATTGACATCCAGCATTTGCGCGCCTGCAGCAACCTGAGCCAATGCGTCTGCCTCGACGCGTGAGAAATCTCCCGCCTTCATTTCCTCGGCGAGTATCTTGCGGCCGGTCGGGTTTATGCGTTCACCGATGATGGTGAATGCGTGATCATCACCGATGGTGTGTTCTCTACTTGCCGAACTGATGACCGTGTCAGTCATTGTATTTATCCATCTGTTGCCGAACATTGGCGTCACCCGGAAATTGCTTGGGGTGCCACGGAACACGATCGCCCAGAATACCCGAACGTCGCACGATTTCAGGAACCTTGTGTTCCTGTTTGTAAGCCATTATATGAACGCCGTTAACGCCTTCGATTTCCTGTACTTCCTGAATCAGCTCAACACAAAGACTGATCCCTTCAGCTTTCTGATCATCGGCTCCTTCGAGACGTTTGATGATGGCATCTGGAATATGTACACCAGGAACGTTTTTACGCATCCATTGTGCGGTACGGGCGGATGCCAGCGGTCCGACACCAATTAACATGAATAGTTTTTCGTGCAGGCCAAGATCCCCTGCGATCTGCATGTAAGTCTTTAGTCGTGCTACGTCAAAGCAGTATTGGGTCTGGATAAACTGAGCGCCAGCAGCCGCTTTTTTCGCCAGACGTTGCGGACGATAATCAAACGGTGCAACAAACGGGTTGGCCGCAGCTCCTAGAAAGACATGCGGTGGAGAGTCGAGTTTACGTCCGCTCTGAAAGGTGGACTGATCGCGCATCATGGTCGCAATTTCCAATAACGACATGCAGTCAAGATCGAATACTGGTTTGGCTTCAGGGTGGTCACCCGTTTGTACGCCATCGCCTGACAGACAAAGCATGTTGGCAACACCCATAGCGGCGCCGCCAAGGATGTCACCTTGAATCGCGATGCGATTCTTGTCTCGACAAGAAATTTGTTGAATCAACGAATACCCAAGACGAGTCAACAATGCACAGACTGCAAGACTTCCCATATGACAGTGTGCTCCGCTGCCATCTGTTGCATTAATGGCATCGACGTAGCCGTCAAAGAGTGCAGCCCGTTGATAGACCTCATTAGGGTCGGCGCTGTCTGGCGGCGCGAGTTCGCTGGTTACTACAAATTGCCCATCGCGAAGAATTCTTTCAAGGCGCCCCGGTGAACTATGCCCATCTCTTATCGGCAAGGGGTAGCCGGGAACAGGTTCATCCGCATACATTCAATTTGCTCCCGAATTGACATCAGCATCCGAAGCTGTTTTTTCTTGAACCATTGCGAGCCAGGACGAACGCCCCTTGAGTCGATGATCTACCGCGAATTGGACGCTATGAATAGTGTGCCCTTCTTTCATCGTCTCGGCCCCGCGCCAGGCTTCAACCCAAACACAGCGCATCTGCGGTTCAACTTCGCACATGCCGTCATCACGTACGCCGCCGCAGGGACCATTGCGTATTGATTTCGGGCAATTCATCGGGCATGACATACCCGTACTGCTGAGTGCACATTGCCCACACATCTGGCAATCGAACAGCGTGCCCTTGATGACTTTCTCGACAGCGGCAACCGGCGCTTCCAGGCGTTCATATCCGATACGTCGAAATACAGGTGCCATGGAAACCAGCACTTTTTCAACAAGTGCGTAAGTCGTTTCCATCAACCTGGAGTGACTGACACACCATTTTCGAATGGTGTACATGATCTAGGCGCCCGTCTGCTTAGCGATCAAGCTTGGCGTTTTCGGCGACGCCTTTTGCTTTGACCACCGCTTCAAGATATACCTCATCGAACTGTTCAATCAGTTCGGCCGCCGCATCGTCGGCTTCTTTCTGTAAGTCATTGCTGCACGGTGTGCGCTCTCGACGCCAGTCCTCCATATAGGCATCGCTGGATCCTTTACCAGCACGCATGGCAGCTCTATCAATACCTTCCTGAAAACGAGCAGGCAACATGACTTTGGCTGTTTTGCGTCCCGCTTTGGCGGTGACCTGAGACGGAATGTCCCGCCAGTAAATTTTGATCAGTTCTGCCATGGTTTGAATTTACCTGTCATGAAAATCCAGCGCGATTCAATCTGACTGGACATGTACTTTGATCGATCTCAATGAATCCGTGAAAGGCTTCAGCCCTGTTTCATGTAATTCAAATTGCAGACCTAGTGTATCGGCAGCCGTTTTCGCTTTGTCGATCAACTGTGACGTTGGTGATTGGGCGAGATAGACGAGGCGAGTGTAATGGGCGAAATACATATCCCGCAGTTCCGGATGCGACGTTATGCCAAGACCATCGAGGATAAGTCGATCAAAATGTGCAGCCAGATAGTCTGTCAGATAAAAAGTCCCTAGTTCTTCGTCGGCGAGTGCAGCGAAACGTTCAACACCGGCAAAGAAGTCGTAACAGTGGTTACCTGGGAGTCGTTGTACATTGTGCCGTTTGATGACGTCATCGAGAATACCGCCGGTACCGCAATCGCCGTAGGCAATGAGGATGCGGTCAAAGGCCTCTTTGTTTTCGATGATTTTCTTTTCGACGCCAGGTGCAATGTGTACTGGCGTGTTATGCCATTCAGCGGGCAGGCATTGAATGCTGACATGATCCCAGGCACTTGCCTTCAGGACTGCAACAAGCTCGTGAGCTATGGCACCGCAGGCAATGACCAGCGTGGGCTTGCTCACCATTCACTCTCAACTCGCCTTGCGGCGTTCTGCCACCAGGGTCTTGGCCGTTTCCACGGCTACTGCTGCGTCGCGGCAATAGGCATCAGCCCCGACTGCTTCACCGAACTCTTCGTTTAATGGTGCACCGCCAACGAGTACGATGAAATCATCGCGCATACCTTGCTCTTTCAGGGTATCAATGACAACTTTCATGTATGGCATGGTCGTTGTCAAAAGCGCCGACATGCCAAGTATGTCTGGTTTGTGTTCTTCCAGTGCAGCAAGGTAGTCCTCGACTGGATTGTTAATGCCGAGATCGATCACTTCAAAGCCGGCACCTTCGAGCATCATGCCGACCAGATTCTTGCCAATGTCATGGATGTCGCCTTTGACGGTACCTATTACTACCTTACCGACTGATTCAGCACCCGTCTCTGCCAGTAGTGGGCGTAAGATTGCCATACCGGCTTTCATTGCATTGGCCGCCATCAGGACTTCGGGTACGAACAGGATGCCATCGCGGAAATCAATACCAACGATACGCATCCCTTCTACCAGCGCATCATTTAAAACTCGATCAGCCCCCCAGCCACGTTCAAGCAGGATATTGGTGCCCTCTACGATTTCTTCGTTCAGGCCGTTGTAGAGATCATCATGCATCTGCTCAGTGAGCTCATCATCATTGAGCTCGCTGAGGATGATTTCTTCTTCGTCGTCAAAATCGTCTTGGTCGGCCATGGGACTCTCCGCGCTGCGTACTGCTTATGGCTGAATAGTAGGGGGGAATTGGCTCCTTGGGCCGTGCACAATGGTACCGGACCGACATCTAAGATAGCCGACGCGACGTCTACTGTGTCGAATTGATCACAGCTTGTGTGAATCAGCTTCGTGTGACGAACAGAAATCTACTTTCCTGTGAACTCAGGCGGTCGCTTGGCGAGAAATGCGTCTACCCCTTCTTTGAAGTCCGCGGTCTGGCTGGCAGCCTGTTGGAAGTCTCGTTCCAGATCGAGTTGCTCGTCCAGGGTGCGTGTCATGGACAGCCTGAGTAGCTGCTTGGTGAAGGCGAGGCCGGTGGTCGGGGAGGCCGCCAGGCGATGGGCCAAATCGGCGGTGATTGTGTGGAGCTGCTCATCGTCAACCGCCTTGTAAATCATGCCCCATGCTTCTGCAGTCTCGGCAACAACAGGTTCGCCCGAGAGAGTAATCGCAGTGGCTTTTGCAAGACCGATCAAACGTGGCAATGTCCAGGTTCCACCACCGTCCGGTACCAGACCCAATTGATTGAAAGACTGGATGAATTTTGCCGAACGTGCTGCAAGCACGATGTCGCAGGCTAACGCCATATTTGCGCCTGCGCCGGCAGCGACGCCATTGACGCTGGCAATCACTGGTTTGTTCAAGCTGGTCAACGTACGGATCAGCGGGTTGTAATGTTCTTCGACAACGTTACCCAGCGCTGTCATATCCAGATCGGCAAGATCCTGACCGGCACAAAAACCACGACCGTTACCGCTAATGACCAGACAGCGGACATCATCCGCTATCTGAATCCGTGAAAGGGCATCTCGAACTTCCGCATGCATTGCGGCGGTAAACGCGTTGAGCTTGTCGGGTCGATTCAGCGTGATCCAGGCAACCCCTCCGGTCTGCTTGAGCTCAATAAATTCGAAGTTGCCGTCAATATCCACGGTTATGCTCCATTGGTGATTGGCTTGTGTTCAATCCAGGGTGCGCGGTTTCGACGAGCGGAACAGCCCGGCTAGTAGTACCAATAGAAACGAACCACCTAAGGCACGCAATAGATAGTCGAGGGATTGAGCGTCGATCTTTGCAGATGGATCGAGCAGGACAGGCAGTAGTGCACCGAGTGACGCTCCGATGACGCCGAGCAACATATTGACGATGAACAGGCTGCCCCGTCCGCGTTGAATAACTGCCGCAATGACGCCAAAAACGACACCGATCAACATGACGAGAATCAAATTTTGCGCTGGCAAGGGTACTTCTCCGAATCAACAATAATCATACAAGTGTACTTTAACAATCCCAAGTGATCGCTGGAATTCGATCCACGAGTACAGTTGCGCGCATGGATTACTCAGCTTGCCAAAGGTCGGTCAGAACGCAATAGCTTGTGTACTTCATTGACGGCAAGTGACAGCATGGCAAAATCCAGTGAGGTATTGGCTTTCAGCTCGGTAACCAGTGTGCTGAATTTACCCATCGCTTGTGGATAACGGCCAGCCCACAAGGCCACCCTTTCGACTCCTGGCAGATCTTGTTCGGTCGAGCTTGCGATTTCGGCGCATAGATGCCGTTGTTGATAGTGTAAATCGGATCTCAGCTCGGCCGTGGCCAGCGTATGCCAATGTGAACTGACCTTGAGCCCACCAATTTGGTCGCGCAGCCAGGTCAATTCCAGGTGTTGGCCAATGGCGAAATAAACGGATGCGATTTCCTTGACCGGTTGCTCCAAAGACATTGCAATTTCTACAATATCCAGTGACGACGACAATGGCACGACACGGGCGACGGATAAGGCAATATCATCGGGTGCACCAGCCTGTTTGAAATGGTTGATACGCTGCTCTAGCGTTTTACGTTGCACGTCGGCGAGGCATTCCGGCATCGAAGCGATCAACTCATCAATACCACTCTGAAAACGTAAAACCAGTTCCTCGATGCCTGTCGACGGTTGCCTTGAGCGTAACAACCAGTGGGTTGCACGTTCAATCAGACCGCGAACCAGTATCTGCATACGGTACTGTTCATCGCTGGATACAATATTATCCAGTGACTCGATCGAAGCCCAGAGTTCCGACATGCGAAAAGTGCTTCTGGCGATCAGAAATGCGGCGGCAATATCCCTGACCGAAACGTTAAGCTCTTGCTGCATGCGAAAGACGAAGGTTGGTCCCAGACGATTTACGAACTCGTTGGTCACAATCGTGTTTATGATTTCAGACTTGAGTCGATGGCTACGAATTTCGCTCGAGTATTTTTTACGCAGTGCCTCTGGAAAATATTCGAGAAGAATCGATTCCGCCGAGGGCTCGTCGCTCAGGTCTGCTTGCATGAGTTCCTGATACATGACCATCTTGCTATACGAAACCAGAACTGCTATTTCCGGACGTAACAAACCCAGCTCTGCTGCCATGCGTTCAGCGCATTCTTCCACGTCTGGAAGAAATTCGATTGTTCGATCAAGAAGGTTTTGACTTTCGAGGTGATGCATGAATCTGACTTGCTCGTCGAATACTTCATTGCCGTCGCTGTAGACAAGATCGATACACTGTGTCTGAATGTAATTGTCTGCCAGTACCAATGCGGCAACTTCTTCGGTCATTGATTCGAGCAATATGTCGCGTTGTTTTACGGTCAGGTCGTCAGACGCGACAATCGCGTTGAGGAGTATTTTTATATTGACTTCGTGATCGGAACAATCAACGCCAGCCGAGTTGTCAATTGCATCGGTGTAGATCAACCCACCGTTTCTGGCGAATTCCACGCGCCCGCGTTGGGTAAAGCCAAGATTGCCGCCTTCGCCGACAACTCGACAGCGAAGTTCATTGCCATTGACTCGCAAGGCATCGTTGGCACGGTCGGCTGCATCGCTTTGCGTTTCACTGCTGGCTTTCACATAAGTGCCGATTCCGCCATTCCAGAAAAGATCAACAGGGGCTTTGAGAATCACTGCAATCAGTTCTGTCGGCGTCATCGTTGCAGTCACTGTGCCTAAGGCCTTTTGCGCTTCAACGGATAGCTTGATTTCCTTGTCATGTCGATCATAAATACCACCGCCGCGTGAGATCAAATCAATGTTGTACTCACCCCAGCTAGAACGCGGAAGTTCAAACAAGCGTTTACGTTCCTGAAAGCTCGACCGTACATCGGGATCAGGATCGATGAAAATGTGTTGGTGATTGAAGGCCGCGACAAGCTTGGTATGTTCTGACAATAACATGCCATTGCCAAATACATCCCCGGCCATGTCCCCGACACCGATAGTCGTAAAGCTCTCTGCCTGAGTATTGATTCCAAGGCTGCGAAAATGTCGTTTTACTGATTCCCAGGCACCTCTGGCTGTAATGCCCATTTTCTTGTGATCGTATCCAGCGGAACCGCCTGAAGCAAAGGCATCACCTAGCCAGAAACCGTAGGCTTGCGACACTTCATTGGCAAAATCAGAAAAGGTTGCGGTGCCCTTGTCGGCCGCGACAACGAGGTATGGGTCGTCGCCATCATGGCGAACAACGTTTTCTGGCGGAACGATCGAATCGCCCTCTATATTGTCAGTAACATCTAGTAAACCTGACAGGTATGTACGGTAACAGCTAACGACGACATCCATCATCGCGTCGCGCTCGTCAGGTAGTTCGGCTTTTACATAAAAGCCACCTTTGGATCCCAATGGCACGATGACCGCGTTTTTTACCATCTGCGCTTTCATCAATGCCAATACTTCAGTGCGAAAATCTTCTCGACGATCCGACCAGCGCAATCCACCGCGAGCGACCTTACCCCCACGTAGGTGAATCCCTTCGACATCGGCGGAATATACGAATATTTCTGCCATCGGTCTGGGTAATGGGAGCTCGTCGAGGGCCATTGAATCGAATTTGAACGAAAGAAATTTGCGAGCTCGCCCGTGTTTGTCAGTTCGATAGGCGTTGGTTCGCAACATGTGGATGATCAAGTTGCGGTAGCTATTGAGTATGCGATCTTCATCGAGGCTTGTAACTTGATCGATAGCAATGCGAAATTCTGCGAGTAATCTTTCTGACTCATCGTTTGTCGTAGAGAGGTCATTCTTCCGTGGGTCAAAACGTGTTTCGAACAAATTGGCCAAAATACGTGTAATAGCAACATTATTGACCAGGCTGTCAATCATGTAGCTTTGTGAAAAAGGTACATTGATTTGCAATAGATACTTGCAAAGTGCTCGCAAAATGACAACTTGTCTCCAGTCAAGTCCCGCATCAAGTATCAATCGGTTGAATCCATCGTTCTCGACATCACCACGCCAAATCTGATCGAAGGCTTCCTGAATGCGTGTCGCGGGTGTTTCAGCCGGTCCATTGTTATTGTCGTGGGTGGCGTGCTGCACGGTGAACTCGTGTATCCACACGGTTGAATCCTTGTCCCGTTTGATTTCAAAGGGATGATCCGCATCTACTCTGAGCCCCATGTTTTCGATAATCGGAATGACATCGGACAGTGATACAGAGTTACCTTCGGCGAATAGTTTGAAATTGACGATGCCGGTGTCAGCGATGATATGACGATAGAAATGCATGACCGGCGCATCGGGAGTCAAGCGGTTTTCTATGAACTCGATATCGGCAGCCGCGGCGCGCGGAGAGTAGTCTTCGGTGTAAGCTACAGGAAACGCATTACAATATTTGCGAGCGAGCCGTATAGCGGTGATCTCGTCGTGGCGTTCACGCAGTGTTGTATCCAGTAAGTCGGTCCAGCTGATAGCAGCTCGGCGAATGCGCTGTTCGATAGCTGACCATTCGATTCTGCGTTCCAGCGGTTGATGCCGTTGAATGACGAAATGCAAGCGCGCCAAAGATGAATCGGACGAGAATCGCATGTCGAATGAGGCGCTGACGCCATCGGTGTGCGCCATCAGAATTTGTTCTATATCGAGTCGCAGCTCTCGGCTGTAATCATCGCGGGGGATGAATACCAGGCAATTACAAAACTGGCCTAGTGCATCGCATGAATGAAACAGTTTGACTGTTTGTTGTTCCTGCAGAGACACGATGCCAAGTGACATGTCGAGCAAGGTCTTGCTCGAATTCTGCATTAGTATGTCTCTTGGCAGACTGCGCAACGTCGACGCTATTGCCTTTCCATCGTGCGAGGTATCGCTGGCGCCGCTGGCATCAATCACACGTTGGAATCGTTCTCGCAGCCAGGGGATATTGCTGACGGCTTCGTTCTGCAAGCCGAATACAAACAGGCCTGCCGTACATAAAACGCTATCCAATACACCCTCTGAGTCGAGAATCGGTAGCATGATGACATCGACATGTTCATTACGAATGACCGGTGAACGGCGGCTGCCTTTGTAGATTAGTAATGGCTTGTTTGAAAAATCATGCTCCATCAAGCGTTCAGCGCTAACGTCTTCGGGTTGCCAACAGCTTGCTTCGTCGTCAAGGTCGAACAAGCCAAGTCTTTGCTTGACCGTCAATTCGCCTTTGTCATTGACCGGCAGCAGCAATTGCCCCAGGCAGGCAAATTGTCGATCAGTAAGCCAGTTGATGAATTCGCATTGCTCTCGTCGATCAATCGATCGAGCTGAAGTTTGCAATGCAGTCAACATCTGTTCGCTGACTTGCCGCGTTTTGTCCAGGACCACGAACGTTTGGTGGATATCGTTCTTGACGGCTTCATGTTCCGCGATTGGCAGGGCGTCAATTTCGACATGAATCAGTGATTTTGCTGGGCCGCCCTTCTCATGAATGACCGGGTGCAGAACACGATGCAAACGATGACCACCGCGAATCAAGGCGGTGCGAACTGAGGCTACCAGCCACGGTTTGTCCTCTGCGACTATTTCAAGGATGGTATGAGGGGACTGCCAACCATAGACCTCGAAGTTCGGATTGGACACCTGTACGAGCGGCGAGTCCTTGTGTGTTTGTAACAATCGATAGTGAGAAGCGGCGGCCCCGGCTAATTCTTCCGGTGTTTCCTGGCTCAGTTTGTCGAACGGCAGATGCTCGAAATAGCGTTGGACAAAGTCGTTGAATACGGCGCTGTCGACGTTAGCGGCCATCTTTGGGATCGCAGCGACAATGCCTTGATACAGCGCAAGGCGGTGGTGGTCTGTGTTGCGTCTTGCTGAATCACGGTCAGCCATGATTCCTGACTTCCCTATGTGCGAGAGGTGATTTGGGTACACGGTGCAGGTAGCCTGCCACGCGATACCGGATGATCCGATTCTCCGCCCGATCATTTACATAATTGCGGACCAGTTGTGATTCTGGTGGCGGTTTGCCTAGAATGGGAGCCTGTACTAGGAGAACACCCATGTTTCAAAGACTCTCGACATTCAGCCAACTGATCTCCATAAGGCGCAGTTCCACCGCCCTCGGAAGCTCACCCGCCAGTCGACTGACGCCAAACTGCAGATTTCGCGGTGGCCGGGTTGTTCCGCTATCGCTTGCTGTCTCCCTGGTGCTGATTGCCTGTTCAACCGTGCAGACCACCAAGCCCGGGTTTATCGGTATTGACCGTGCACAGAGGATGTCTAGTCTGGTGACGGCTGAACAGATGGAAGCGGGTGCAAATGCCGCCTACGCGGATGTGCTGACGCAAGCCAGACGCGAGGGCCAGCTCAATGCCAAGCCTCAAATGACTCAGCGCGTCCAGGGCATTGCCAAGCGCCTCATCCCGCATGTCGATGTTTACCGAGAGGATGCGCTGAACTGGGATTGGCAGGTCAATGTGATTGATTCGGATCAGTTGAATGCCTGGGCGATGCCGGGCGGCAAGATCGCGTTCTATTCGGGCATTATCGAACAACTGCAACTGACAGACGCTGAAATCGCCGCCATCATGGGCCATGAGATTGCGCATGCCCTGCGTGAGCATTCGCGTGAACGCGCATCGCAGCAAGCCGTACAAGGATTACTGATTGGTGTGGTCGGATCTGCCGCAGGTGTCGGGCAGGGTGGGCAGGCGCTGGCGGATATGGTTGCACAGATGACGTTTGGTTTGCCGAACAGCCGTGCCCATGAAACAGAGTCCGATCGCATGGGTGTGGAATTGATGGCGCGCGCCGGTTACGACCCACGGGCGTCGATCAAGGTATGGCAAAAAATGGCCATCGCAACCGGTGGCGGTGGTGGGGGTTCGCCGGAATGGTTGTCAACCCATCCTTCCAACGATACGCGAATTGCCGACTTGACCGACTACTCCGCGCGAGTACTGCCGCTCTACAAACCATGAGCGGCAGACCTGTGACCTTAACTGTCAGGCGAACAATTTTCCAACCGCTTGCATTTCGCTCTGCGTGAGGCGGGCACCAAATTTCTGAATCAGGGTGCCCGCAGCCGCACCAGCCAATTCGCCGCAACGTTCGAACGTCATACCTTGACTGAGGCCGTATAGAAAGGCACCTGCATAGATATCGCCGGCACCATTACTGTCTATCGGTGTGATCGCCTTGGCCGGGACCTCGATGATCTTGTTACCATCAAACAAGATGGCACCTTTCGCACCACGGGTGATCGCAAATTGCCTGGCATGCTGGCGTAAGCTGGTGGTGCATGACTCGATGTTATCAGCGTCACACATCAACATGGCTTCGTCTTCGTTGCAGAAAACAAGATCAAGCCCGTCATCAATAATTTCTTCAAGGCCATCTTTGAAAAATTTGACCATATTGACGTCTGACAGTGTCAGTGATGTTTTAACACCGGCGTCCTTGGCGATTTCCCGCGCTTTGATTGCCGCTGCCCGGGCATTGGGTTCGGGGACCAGATAACCTTCTATGTACACATAGTCAGACTGACGAATTGCCTCTTCATTGAGCTCCGCGACGCCGATTCTCTGTGTGATTCCCAGATAGGTATTCATGCTGCGTTCGGCATCCGGGGTGATCATGACGATGCATTTTCCGGTATGACCGGCGTCGAGCGACGCTATGTCGAGGTTGGTGGTGACACCATTGTTGGCCAGATCCTTCAGATAGAAGTGTCCGGTGGTATCGTTGGCGACCTTGCAGGAATAGAAGGTGCTGGCACCAAGCTGTGCACTGGCGACGATCGTGTTGGCCGCCGATCCGCCGCCACAGGGGCGGGATTCAACCCCGTCGAGTGCTGACAGAAGCTCGTGATGTCGATCCTCCTCGATGAGTGTCATCAAGCCTTTGTCAATTTTTAGCTCGTCAAGTGTGGATTCAGGAATTTCGAATTCCAGGTCGACGAGTGCGTTACCCACGCCATATACGTGATACTGGGCCATCTTTGAGGTCTCGGACATTGAAAGTGTCCGGATTATCGCTGGTTGTCGCCGGTATAACTATCTACAATTGACGCTTTTGCGATTTCGACGAGGTTTTCATGCGTACACACCTTTGCGGGGTGGTTACTACCGAACAGCTGGATACAGAAGTGAGCTTCTGTGGCTGGGTGCACCGACGCCGCGACCATGGAGGGGTGATTTTTATCGATCTCCGTGACCACTCTGGCCTGGTTCAGATTGTCTTTGACCCGGATCGGGCAGAGACCTTTGCCTTGGCCGAGGAAGTGCGTAATGAGTTTGTCCTCAAGATACATGGCCGAGTGCGGCACCGACCTGAAGGCACGATCAATCCGGATATGACAACGGGCGAGATCGAGGTATTGGGCCATGAACTCGAAATTCTCAACCGCGCGGCGACGCCGCCGTTCCAGCTTGATGATGACAATGTCTCCGAAGAGCACCGCCTGAAATATCGCTACATCGATATCCGACGGCCTGAAATGCAGCAGCGTCTGCGTATGCGCGCTACGGTCATGCAGGCACTGCGTCAGGCACTCGATGCCGACGGTTTTGTCGAAGTTGATACACCCATGCTGACGCGTGCGACGCCTGAAGGCGCGCGTGACTATCTGGTCCCGAGTCGCACCCATCCGGGTGAATTCTTTGCCTTGCCGCAATCACCACAGTTGTTCAAGCAGCTTCTGATGATGGGAGGTATGGATCGTTACTATCAGGTAGCACGCTGTTTTCGCGATGAAGACCTGCGGGCAGATCGACAGCCTGAATTTACCCAGCTCGATATCGAGATGTCTTTTGTGGACGAGGACACCATCATGGGCTCGATGGAGAACATGATCCGGCAGCTCTTCAAGGATGTACTTGATGTTTCCCTGAGTGAATCGTTTCCGCGTATGAGTTATGCCGACGCGATGCTCAACTATGGGTCAGACAAACCTGATCTGCGAATTCCGCTGACCTTGACCGAAGTATCCGACTTGGTGGCAGATATTGAATTCAAAGTGTTTGCCGCACCCGCAGCTGACCCCAAAGGCCGGGTTGCAGCACTGAAAATACCGGGCGGTAACAAGCTGACACGCAAGGAGATTGACGGTTACACCAACTATGTAGGGCGCTATGGTGCCAAAGGTCTTGCGTATATAAAATGCAACGATATTGCGGCGGGTGTGGACGGGTTGCAATCGCCAATCGTCAAGTTTTTTCCCGCTGAAGCCTTGCAGCAGATCATTGAAAGAACTGGAGCCGTCGATGGTGATCTGATTTTCTTTGGCGCTGACAAGACTAGTGTGGTGGAAGCAGCACTTGGGGCCTTGCGCGTTCAGATTGGCAACGATATGGGATTGGTGGAAGATGCGTGGCGACCACTGTGGGTGGTTGATTTTCCGATGTTCGAGTACGACGAACGTGAAAAACGCTGGCAAGCCTTGCATCACCCATTTACGGCACCAACGGCTGACAGTATTGAACACTGGCAGAAGGAACTCGATGATGATCCCGGCAAGTGCTTGTCCCGTGCCTACGATATGGTCTTGAATGGATCGGAAGTTGGTGGTGGTTCCATTCGTATTCATAACACCGATATGCAACAGAAAGCGCTGGATGTGCTCGGTATTGGTGAAGCAGAAGCCTTGGAGAAATTCGGCTTTTTACTCGATGCCTTGAAATATGGTGCGCCACCGCATGGGGGTATTGCCTTTGGTCTGGACCGGCTCATCATGTTGATGGCCAATGCTGGAAGCATTCGCGATGTCATGGCGTTTCCGAAAACCCAAAGCGCGAGCTGTTTGTTAACCAGCGCGCCAAGTAGTGTGTCGGATGCGCAGCTCAAGGATTTGCATTTACGGACTCGTACTCGTGCCAAGGACTCAGCAGCGTCAGAGACTGCACCTGCACCCGCATCGGATGCCTGAATACAAGCGTCCTGAATCGGTCATCGTGCTGGTTCATTCGCGTTGCAATCAGGTTCTGATGTTGAGTCGTCTGGCGCCGGATGATTTCTGGCAGTCGGTCACGGGGAGTCTGGAGCCCGGGGAATCACCGCAGGCGGCGGCTGTGCGCGAACTTCGTGAAGAGACAGGCATCAAGGTGCCCGATCAGGGGATTTTGGTCGATCACCAGAAAAGCGTTGTTTATCCCATCGTCCCTCCATGGCTGTCTCGTTATGCACCCGGTGTGACCAGCAATCGTGAGCACCAATTCAGTGTTGAGGTGCCAATCGATGAACCGGTTAAAATCAATCCGGCTGAGCACGTCGCGTGGCGTTGGCTATCATTTGCCGAGGCGGCAACATTAACCGGCTCAGCCAGTAACCGCGATTTTATAAACAGTTTCCACAACGATATTCTTGAAAAAGCGCAGCAACAAAATTCGTAAGGCTTCGAGTCGTGATGAGATCACGATTCTGGTGCATGGTATCTGGATGCATGGCACGTTCATGCGGGTGATGGGCAAAATGCTGCAGTCGGCCGGACTGAACACGCATCTCGTCAGTTACGATTTCCTGCGTTCAAGCCCGGCAGAGAATGCCGCCAAATTGCATGCGGAAATCGCTGCGCTGAATGTGAAGACTATCCATCTCGTCGGTCACAGCCTGGGTGGCATTGTCATACTGCATATACTGAAAGCTTTTCCTGATCTGCCCTTGGGCAAGGTAGTTTTGATTGGCTCACCCGTACGTGGCAGCCATGTTGCGAAAAGTATCCACAAAAACGTTTTTCTCAGACCCTTGCTGGGCCGGAGCGTGGAAGACGGTTTGCTTGGTGGTGCGCCCGATTACGCGATTGATCGCCCCCTTGGCATTATTACCGGCTCCGGTGTTTTGGGTTTGTCGGCGCTGCTGTATCCTTCCGGCGAAAACAGTGATGGCGTGGTCAAGCACAGCGAAACTCAACTGAAGAATGTCAGTGACCAGGTCAATATTCCGTATTCGCATTCTGTCATGATCTTTTCAAAACAATGTGCAGCTCATGTTGTGCGCTTCATCCAGACCGGTAGCTTTCACTAGTGTGCTGTTTGCCTGGTTGTTCGTTGCGCCATACTGTAAGCGCGTTACAATCGATTAAAACCATTCGAGGTAAGCATGGCCGGACATAGTAAATGGGCCAATATCCAGCATCGCAAGAATGCCCAGGATGCCAAACGCGGAAAACTGTTCACCAAGTTGATTCGAGAAATCAATGTGGCGGCCCGAATGGGCGGCTCTGATCTGAACTCGAACCCGCGCCTGCGTTTGTCGGTCGACAAGGCGCTCGGTGCCAATATGACCAAGGACACCATCGATCGAGCGATAAAAAAAGGCGCTGGCGAACTCGATGATGTCGCCTATGAAGAAAACCGCTATGAGGGTTATGGCGTCAACGGTGTTGCGATCATGGTCGATACCATGACCGACAACCGTAATCGAACGGTTTCTGATGTTAAGCATGCTTTCACCAAATATGGCGGGAATATGGGCGCGGTGGGGTCGGTGTCTTATCTCTTCGAGAAGCTGGGCATTTTGAATTACCCTGAAGGCAGTGACGAAGATGCCATCATGGAAGCGGCTCTGGAGGCGGGTGCCGATGATGTTGTCGCCAGTGAAGATGGATCTATCGAGGTGCTGACTACCGAAGAAAATTTTGTCGACCTCAAAGAAGCGATGACAAAGGCTGAACTTGAACCTGTACACAGTGAAGTCACCATGCGTGCGTCGACCGAAGTAGAGCTCGATACTGAGCAAGGCCAGAAACTTCTCAAACTACTGGATGCGCTTGAGGATATCGATGATGTTCAGAACGTATTTACCAACGCAGAAATACCGCCAGACAGTTACGCTTCCTAGACTTTGCAGTTCTCACGCTCTGAACAGAGATAACCTGCTTGATGCCAGCGCCTGAAAAGCTCTTTCGTGTCATGGGAATTGATCCCGGATCGGTTATTACCGGTTACGGCGTCATTGAAACTGACGGTGCGCGCAGCTTTCACTTGAGTCATGGGCACATTCGCGTCAAGGGCGATAATTTTGCACAAAAGCTTGGCCACATTCACCGTGCTATCAATGAAATCATCGATGAATGGTCGCCTCGCGAAGTAGCCATCGAGCAGGTTTTCCTGAGCAACAATGCAATGTCCGCGTTGAAGCTGGGGCAGGCACGAGGTGCTGCTATCACCGCTGCGGTAACCCATGATCTGCCGGTTAGCGAATATGCACCGCGGTCCATCAAACAAGTGGTTACTGGAACTGGTTCGGCGGACAAGGTGCAGGTCCAAACCATGGTTCGCGCCTTGTTACACATAGACCGACCTATCCAGGTCGATGCTGCGGACGGTCTGGCGATCGCTTTGTGTCACGCGCATTCGCGACAATCGATCAATGCCGTCACACCGGCTCGGCGTCGTACACGTGGACGAGGATTGCGACGATGATTGGCCGTCTTAGCGGAAAACTGATTGAGAAAAATCCACCGTCGCTGATGCTGGACGTAAATGGCGTTGGCTACGAAATCGATGCACCGATGTCGACCTTCTACAAGTTACCCGCCATCGGTGCCGATGTTGGTTTGTTCACGCATTTGCTTGTGCGTGAAGACGCACAACTGCTGTATGGCTTTGCTACAGCGTCGGAACGTTCCGTGTTTCGACTGTTGCTTAAAGTCAATGGTGTTGGCGCCAAGGTGGCATTAGCGATTCAGTCAGGCCTGTCGGCTGAAGAGCTCGTCAACTGTGTTGCCAACAAAGATGTTGCAGCACTGGTTAGAGTACCAGGTATCGGCAAAAAAACCGCCGAACGCGTTCTGCTTGACCTCAAAGACAAGCTTGATGCCTTTGCCGGTAATGAGGCTAACCCGGTGTCGACATCGGGTGGCGAATCTGTGCGAACCCAAGCGGAAGAGGCGTTGGCGTCACTCGGTTACAAGCCAGCTGAGGCCAAACGCCTGCTCGACAAGTGTGCCGGCGATGCTCAGACTGTTGAAGAACTGATACGCGCGGCACTGCGCGGTGCCAGTGAATTGAAGTAGCGGTGTTGTGATGGTGATCTTCACCTTGGAAATCGAATGAGCATCGAAACAGAAGACAGGCTGATTTCTCCGGTGGCCCGGAACGAAGACGCTCAAGAGCGAGCAATGCGTCCCAAGACGCTTGCCGAGTACCATGGACAGCAAGCCGTGTCCGAGCAAATGGAACTCTTTATAGCGGCTGCCAATATGCGCAAGGAAGCGCTGGATCATGTACTTATTTTTGGCCCCCCCGGATTGGGAAAAACCACCTTGGCCAACATCATTGCCAATGAGCTTGATGTGCGCATTCTGCATACCTCCGGCCCTGTACTTGAACGTCCCGGCGATCTCGCTGCCATTTTGACCAATCTGGAGTCGAATGATGTGCTGTTCGTCGATGAAATACATCGCATGAGCGCATTGGTCGAAGAGGTTTTGTATCCGGCTATGGAGGATTATCAGATTGACATCATGACCGGAGAAGGTGTCAGTGCACGTTCCTTCAAGATTGATTTGCCACCTTTTACGCTGGTCGGTGCAACCACTCGCGCGGGTCTATTGACGTCGCCTCTCAGAGACCGTTTCGGCATTGTGCAGCGACTTGAATTTTATGAGGTGAAGGATCTTGCCGGTATTGTTGCGCGTTCGGCCAAGCTCCTTGGCGCCCGTGTTGATGAAGAAGGCTGTACCGAGATTGCCCGTCGTGCCCGCGGCACACCCCGGATCGCCAATCGTCTGTTGCGCCGAGTGCGCGACTTCGCCGATATTCGCGCCGATGGTCTTATCAATCGCGAGGTGGCTGATCAGGCTCTGAACCTGCTGAAAGTGGATCGACTTGGACTCGACAGCATGGATCGGCGCCTGTTGATGGCCATTATCGAGAAGTTTGGCGGTGGGCCAGTAGGTGTCGACAATCTGGGTGCGGCTCTGTCCGAAGAGACAGGTACGCTTGAAGAAGTTGTGGAACCCTATCTTATTCAGCAAGGTCTGCTGATGAGAACGCCGCGTGGGCGTGTTGTCACGGATAACACCTATCGGCACTTCGGCCTCAGCAACAATGGCGACAGCGTCATTCAATAGCCAGAGCTTGGTTTGAGTCTGCGGTAATTTTCTTCAATGTAAGCGCCTTAGTGACTGTATTTTCAAGGCTTTCTCTGTAATACTTGCACATGTCCAATTTCTCCATGCCGCAGCGGGTGTATATCGAAGACACGGACGCCGGTGGCATAGTGTTTTATGCTAACTATCTTCGCTATATGGAGCGCGCCCGAACAGAGTGGTTGCGCACAAAGGGGATCGAGCTCGATGAGTGGCAAAATCAGCATCGATGCTTGTTCGTTGTCAAATCCGTGCAAATCGATTTTGTAATGCCAGCAAAATTCAACGATCTACTGACTGTACATGCCAACTTACTGACGCATAAGTTTGCCAGCTTGAGCCTTGAGCAACCGGTTATGCGAGTTAATGAAACACTTGTCAACGCTCGTGTGCGTTTGGCGAGCGTCGATGCGGATACACTCAAGCCCTGCAAGATTCCGCTGCCAATATTAGAGGCAATTTCGTGAACGCTGATCTGTCCATATTGAACCTTGTTCTGAACGCCAGCCCTGTGGTGCAAGGGGTCATGATAATTCTGGCCATAGCATCCATGTTGTCCTGGGCGCTGATCCTCGGCAAGTCGCGACAGCTTCGTCGTGCGCGTCGTCTGGCCGAAGACTTTGAGCAAGACTTCTGGGGGTCATCCGACATCTCGGGTACCTACTCCAAGCTGACGATGCGGCGTGGCACGCTTGATGGTCTTGAGCGGATTTTTGAAGCAGGCTTTTCGGAGTTTGGACGCCTGCGACGCAAAACCGGTAACGATGAAATTATCATGGACGGATCGGGCCGGGCCATGCGCATTGCCGTTGCGCGGGAAGCCGATATTGTTGAACAACATCTGCCGTTTCTGGCGACAGTCGGATCAATCAGTCCTTACATTGGTTTGTTCGGCACCGTGTGGGGGATCATGAATTCCTTTACCGCGCTCGGCAATGTGCAACAGGCAACCTTAGCGATGGTCGCCCCCGGAATCGCCGAAGCGCTGGTTGCGACCGCTATCGGTTTGTTTGCTGCCATCCCGGCGGTCATCTTCTACAACCGCTTTGCCACGGAGGTGGATAGATTGCTGAACCGTTACGAAAATTTCTCTGAAGAATTTTCAACTGTCTTGCAACGACAGGCTATTCGTCGTACACAGCAAGACGCGAGCGCTTAAGTCCTATGGCCAGGGTACAAAGAGCGATCGGAACGCGTCGGCCCAGACGCCAGGTTGCGGAAATCAATGTCGTTCCCTACATTGACGTCATGCTCGTATTACTGGTCATCTTCATGATTACAGCGCCGTTATTGCAAACAGGTGTCGAAATCGATTTACCTGATGCCGATGCAACACCGATAACAGATTCGGGGGAAGCGCAGGAACCGCTGATTTTGACGGTTGATGCTGCGGGTGATTGGTACCTCAATGTCGGCGATGATCCTGAGTCAACGTTGAGTCGCGAAGAGGTACAACGTCTTGCCAGTGCCGTCATGCGCATCAGTCCGAATAGACGCGTATTGGTTGCCGGTGATACCAGTGTCGATTACGGACAAATCATGCAGGCAATGGTCACGTTGCAGATTGCCGGCGCGCCGGAAATCGGCTTGATGTCGGAACCGGGTCGTTAGACGCTTATGTTCGCGCTTCTGCGAAAATACCCGCTCGCAGTCTTCTTGTCGGTGTTGTTACACGGCGGGCTGGCATTCGCGCTGATTCTCAAGATGAACGACCCTGCGCCAGCGCCGGGAATTGACCTTGATGACGCAGCGCCTATCCAGGCTGTGGCCGTCAGCGAATCCGATATTCAGGCAGAAGTTGAGCGTTTGCAGTCTATCGAAGATGAAAAAGCGCAAGCCGCTGCAGAGCAGCAGGCGGCGATGGAAGCCACTGTCGAGGCGCTGGAACGGGCGCGTGCTTCTGCTGAAAGTCGTTTGAAAGAGGCTGAAGAACTGACCGAACAACAACGTCGGGCGTCGGAGGAAGAGCGTAATCGCATCGAACGCTTGCAAAGTGAAGCGCTCGAGCTTGAAAGACAGAGAGAGTTGCAACAAGTCAAGGCAGAAGCGGAGCAGGCTCAACTCGAGGCATTGCGCGAACAGGAAGCAACACTTTCTGAAAAGCAGGTGCTGGAACGTGAAACTGAGTTGGAACGGCTCAAGCAGGAACGCCTTCGAGAAGAAGAACGAATCAGTGAAGCTCAACGACGTGTTGCTGAAGAGACTGCGCGTATCGATGTTGCGCGACAGGAAGCTGACCGTGAACGCGAACGCTTGGCCCAGGATCAACGAGAGGCTGAAGAACGTACCGCAAAATTGCGCGAAGAGGCACGAATAGCCGCTGAAGAAAAAGCAAAAGCTGCAGAAGAAAAGGCCCGTATTGAAGAGCAGGCTCGTGCCGCGGAAGCCGAACGACAACGAGCGCTGGAAGAGAAGGCCAAGGCGGAAGAAGAACGCGAACGTATAGAAGCCGAAAAGCGTGAAGCAGAGGAGGCTCGGCTTGAACAGGAACGCGAGCGCGAAGCTTTAGCTGCAGCGGCCGAGCGTGAACGACTGGAAGCCGAACTGCAAGAGGCTGAAGCCGCCAGGGAAGCCGCAAAGTTTGCGGCGGCCGCTGCCGCGGAACAGGCGAGGCAGGCGGAGATAGAGCGTCAAGCCGCACTTGAACGTGAACGAGTCGAGTCAGAGAAACGCCTGGAAGAACAGCGTGTTCGCGAAGCCGAAGAGGCGCGCATCGCGACAGAAAAGCGTGAGGCGGAAGAGGCTGCTCGCGAAGCGGCTCGTGTTGCCGAGCAAGAACGGCAGGAAGAAGAAAAGCGACAAGCCGCCGAAGCGGCGCGCATAGCTGAAGAAAAACGTCTGGCTGAGGAAAAGCGCGCAGCGGATGAAAAGCTCAGACGCGAAAAGGCAGCAGCTGCACGTGAAGCGGAACGTAAACGCGCTGCCGAAGAACAACGGCTGGCTGCATTGGCCGCCGAGGAAAATGCCCGACAAGCCCGAGCACGACAGACTGAACTCTCACGGCTAAGAAAACTCTATTTCACATCGATACGTCAGAAGGTTGGTAGAAATTGGCGCAAACCGCCCGGCACTTCGGATAACGTAAACTGTACCGTAAGCGTTTTGCAGTCGGTCAGTGGTGAGGTACTGAAAGTCGCAGTAGAAGAATGCTCGGGCGGTAATGCCGCCTTGCGTAAATCTGTTGAAAATGCTGTCAGGGCTTCGTCACCCTTACCGGCGGCGCCCGATCCGCAATTGTTTGATCGACGTGTACGGTTTTTTTTCCGGCCGAGTTGAACGTGTCTTTAGTTAATTCGATTATCAGCAGGCTCTACATTGAAGCAATTTAAAACATTCGCGCGCTGGTCGCTGGCAAGTTTGATGTTGCTGTTGCCGTTGGGTGTTACGCAGGCAGTGATCGAAATAGAGATTACCCAAGGTGGCGATAATGCCATCTCGATTGCGGTAGTGCCGTTCGGCTGGTTCGGTAATGGAACAGCGCCGGACGAAATCGCGTCGATCGTTACAGCGGATTTGGCGCGTAGCGGCAATTTTGCACCCATCGCCAGAGAAGATCTCGTTGCTCTGCCAACCAGTGGCGATGTCCCCCGGTTTGCCAACTGGCGACTTTCCGGGGCCGATTTTCTGGTGATCGGTAGTATCAAACCGAATACCGGCGGCTATGTCATCGAGTTTCAACTCTACGATGTTTTGCAACAGAACCTGATGACTGGATTCAGTTTTCAGGTAACTGACCAGACCTTGAGAAGTGCAGCGCATCAGATAGCTGATGAGGTCTACGAAGAAATTCTTGGTATCTCCGGTGCTTTCAATACCCAGATCGCATTTGTGTCGGTTGGCGGAAAGGTTGGCGATCGCACCTATCAGTTGCAGCTCGCCGATGCCGATGGGGAGAACCCGCAGGCGATGCTCACTTCACCACGTCCCATACTGTCACCCTCATGGGCGCCCGATGGTGTTCGTATTGCGTATGTTTCCTTCGAGAACAAGACGCAGTCTGCCGTCTATGTACAGGATCGGCAAAAAGGTAGCAGGGTCAAATTGATCTCCCGTGAAGGTATCAATGGCGCGCCTAGCTGGTCACCGGATGGCGAGCGATTGGCAGTGACTTTGTCCTATCAGGGGAATCCTGACATCTACATCGTACAGGTTGACGGTGGAGAGCTTACCCGCATTACCACTAGCGAAGCGATCGATACCGAAGCGGTCTGGATCGACAATGACACGCTGGCCTTTACCTCAGATCGCAGCGGTGGTCCACAGATCTACGAGATTTCATCACGTGGCGGCCAGGCCACTCGCGTCACGTTTGAAGGTCGCTACAATGCCAGCGCCACTGTGTCGCCAGATGGCAGTACGATCGCTTTTGTACACGGTGTTGATGGTGGATTTCAGATCGCTGCCATAGACCGATCATCGGGATTGTTCCAAACGCTTACGCGCGGCACACTTGACGAATCCCCCACTTTTTCGCCGAATGGCCAAATGATCATGTTTGCCACCGAGAAAGACGGGCGCGGTACGCTAGGTGCAGTTTCACTGGACGGCAGTGTGGTTCAGAGCCTGACATTGTCTGGTGGCGGGTCTGTTCGCGAGCCGGTCTGGTCGCCATATTCACAGTAACAGGAGCGTTTTTGGACTGATTTGTTTTCAGTTTGGCAACGTTTTTTACGATATACCGGGCCGATAATTGAATGAAGACTCTATCAACAGCGAACAAAGAGAAGTGCATGACCAGATTAACACTTGTTTACAGAACACTGCTTGTCACCATTCTGGCCTCTGTCCTCAGCGCCTGTGGTGCAAACCCTACGCGAGACGCGAGTAGCGAATTGGATGTCACTAATCCGACCATTACGCCTGTGACCATCGATGGTGTTGATGATGGCTCGGAGATTGATCCAAGATCCGTTGCTGGTCGCGCGCCCATTGAACGGGTTATTCTTTTTGACTACGACACCGCTCAATTGCGCAGCGAGTATCTCGACGTTGTAACCCAGCATGGGCGATTTCTAGCGCAGAACCCCGATGGTCGCGTACGCCTGGAAGGCCACACGGATGAGCGCGGTACGCGTGAGTACAATATTGGTCTGGGTGAATCTCGGGCCAAGACCATTGCTCGCATGTTGCAGTTGCAGGGCGTCAGTTCCGCGCAAGTGCGTACCATCAGTTATGGTGAGGAAATTCCGGTAGATGAAGGACATAACAATGGGGCCTGGGCGAAGAATCGTCGTGTCAATATCATTTATGAGGTGGTTGCGCCGCCATCCTGATTCAGGATCAGCGCGCCTTCCATTGATCATGTCACTACCACGTAATCATCCCGGGCTAGCCGCGATCCTGTTGGCTCTGCTGATGTCGTTCCCGTCAATCGCCTTATCTCAGGAGAGGCAATCGATCGGGACGCTTGATTCGCGGCTGTCCCGCGTCGAACGCGTGCTTGATCAGTCCTTACTCAATCAATTGCAACGGGTCGATGCCTTGCAGCAAGAAATTCGTGCATTGCGCGGTGAAATCGAATCACTGAACAATGAACTGAACACGGTCAAAAAACGCAATACCGATCTTTACAACGACACCGATCGACGTATCACAGAACTTGAGTCAGTAAACGATGCCTTGCTGGAAGACGGCCTAACCGGTTTTGGCGGTTCCGGTGGTCTTGACGAAACCGCGATCAGTCCGTCGCTCGCCGATGAAACTGCGGGTGGTTCTCAGGGTGTATTTATTTCCGAAAGTAGTGCCCGCCAAGGCAATGTTGATTTCGGAGATGGGCCTGCGCCACCGCGTGGCCCGTTACGCGATGCCGCGACACAAGCCGAGAAGGCGAGTTATACGCGAGCCTATGATTTACTCGCTCGGGGTCAGAACGATAGTGCAGTCAGCGCGTTTGATAATTTCCTCATAGAGTATCCTGATGGCCCGTTTTCGGACAATGCCTGGTACTGGCAAGGCGAAGCCATGTATGCAGAACGTGCCTTTGATGATGCCATGCAAAATTTTGGTGTTGTGATCGGCTCTTTCCCGACCAGTACCAAGGTTCCGGATGCGCGCCTGAAAATCGGATTTGCGCTGTACGAGCAAAAGAATTATCGCGAAGCACGAGTCATTCTGACCGGCGTACAGGATGATTACCCCGGCCGTTCCGCGGCGGTTCTGGCGCGCAAGCGATTGCAGCAGATGGATCGCGAGGGACGTTGAGCGGCGCCAGACGGGCCAGATAGAACGAAGACTTGACCAAAAACTGGCTAGACTTGGTCTGAACAACGTCCAGACTTCACAGATACGCGACAAGCTATCAGAAAAAAAACCGATTAGATCGGCCGAGATGTTTCGCGAACTGATTCATTCGGGTATCATTCCGCAGCTCGGGACTTCCCATAGGGGCGTTAGCTCAGTTGGTAGAGCATCTGACTTTTAATCAGGTGGTCGTAGGTTCGAATCCTACACGCCCCACCATTTCCCATATCTGGTATTTCCTGGCTCTACCCACACACGGGGGATGGGCGCTCACTTCCCTCGATTGCTAATACCTTGTCACCCACCGTGATCAGGGCCCGCGATCTGTCATTCTCCAAAGTGTCGAAACCATACGACGCCTTCCAGAGAGCTTGGCTCTTGAGCACGATTCCAGTCGATGTGCGCGACTTGAAATACCTGAAATACGAGTTCCTGGGAACATCGGTGAATCGCCATTAAATTGGTTTGTCGCAAAATCATTCTAATGAATGCCGGTGTCCCCCGTTAATGATGTAGAGC
>CAYUZB010000050.1:0-26354 GCA_964449565.1 uncultured Granulosicoccaceae bacterium
CTCCAGTGCGTGGGTCAAATTCGTACGCATGATAAGAGCTAAAGTCGTCTCTTATTAAGTACTTGCGGCTGGTTTCAAGGTGCATATTGGCAATATCGGTAAAGGAAGATTGCCCAGTCTCACGTGCAGCCCAAAATAGCAGTGCCATTGCCTGCATACTGTCTATGTTCAAGGTGCCGGTTTTGCGTGCCATGAACTTTGGGCCGTCGCGCAGCATCGGGTTCCAGCACATAACAAATTGCATGGGTTGGCGCCAGCGAGCCGCCAGAAAATCCGCGGCACGCAACGCCATGTCTCGTGACTTTTCGTTGCCAGTTAATGTGAAATCGGCAACACAAGTCAGCGAAAACAAAAAGCCCAGATCGTGATCATGCCAGCGAGGATGCTCAAGCACTGTGCGAAAATATTCGCGACGCATCTGGGCACTGTTTTTAAGTACAGAATTGCCGGTAATTGAGTAGGCAAGCCACATCTGACCTGGCCAAAAGCTCGCCACCCATTCATCTGGAATACAGAACGCATAGCGGTTTGTATCCGGAATTCCCAAACGAGGATTTCGCAGGCCAAAGCGCGGTACCAAACTCGTGACTTTCTCGATCGCACTATCGAGCGCATGTTGAAACGTATCGCGATGCGCTGTTGGTGGTTGGAACAACTCCAGTACTTCGTACGAAACGTTATTATCGCTGTCTTGTTTAAGTTCCACGTCTGAATCCGATTTAGTCCAGTTTACGCCCCAGTAGACGCTAAAATATCATTGCACTCAGTTACTAGAGCTGTTCTTCGTAAAAATTCATTTATATGTTCCGCATAAATATTGTCGTACACTATTTTCCGACATTGAATGATTTAGGTATAACAACCTTAAAGCTGCGCTCATCGGCATCTGTAAAATACAGATCACAATCGTAGCCTTGATCGTCAAGAAAATTAAAAATGCGTTTGGGTTCGTTGTTGCGATACGGTACCAGTAAAACGGCGATGCGATGTCGTATGGCTTTTGGGAACTTAATATTCAAGCAAGTACTGACTGCCAAACCATCATAGTCTGCTGGGTCAACGCCTGCAAATCCTGAATCTTGTGACAATACGCCTGCGCCAGCTTCCGACCAGATAACCTGGCCATAAAAGCTTGCTTTGTCACCGGTGTATCGGAACGTTGAATCGCCAAGTTGCATGGGTGCATTGGCATGCAAGCGCCAGTCGATGTCAACGGGTTTATCCGTGTCGATGGTATCGACAATAACAAAGTAACTGTCATGTACAAAGTACACGTCGCGTTGTGCCAGTGTGATTGATTCATTTAGCGAGCGGTAGGCATTAGTTGCGTCCCCGGAGATAAAAATATGGTCCTCATGTTCTATGGCCTTGGTGATCGAGCCAGTAGAGCGTAGGTTTTTCGTTTTATCGCTATCGGCGTATTGTCCCTTGCCATCTATCAATATCGCGTTCTTGGAAATGGTTTGGCGTCGCCATTTCTGGTGCATTGAACTGTTAAAGGCGACATAGTAGCCAGATTGAATGGCAAGATCTTCACCGTAGGCCGACAAACAAAAAGCATTTTGATCGCCGTGCGAATGACTAATAGATCCAAATGGCGATGATTTCATGATAAATGAAATATGTTCATCGCTGCTGTCCATACGATGTTGAATAGCCGTCCAACCAATGCCTTTAAACCAACGTAGTCGCGGTATGTCGCTTGGTGCAACTGCTTCCACAGTAGGGTAGTCATGACGGTATGCCATATCATCGAAATTCAAATCCCACCAACCCCAGTTATAAAACGCTTTCTCTGTACCGGGATCGTTACGCTTGATCTCATCGTAATACCATTGATAGACCCCGTTCCCGGTGATGCCGGCGAACTGACGAACGTTGTAGCCAAGCTTTAAGCACGGTAAGTCACCCATGGTGCTGTCATCGCCAAACGTGGCGCGACGGATATCAGGCGGTTTGGTGTAAAACGGAAAGTCAGCGGTCTTTTGCAAAAACGGCCGTTGGTATAGATCGATACCTGTGTAGCTTTTTAATAGGTTTGCTGCATCAATAAGATAGGCTAAGCCGGTCATCCAGTAGTGAGGCCCTTCAGCCCAACCGCCGTCGTTGTCACCCCAGGGTGAATACACAGTGGATAAAAACTCGATCGAATAATCCAGCCATTCTTTCGCCTCTTCTTCCTCATGCAGCAACGCAATGGCAGCGGGTAATAACACAGCCGAGACTGCACGTACGGCGTGGCTGTCATACGGAAATAAATGGATGCGAGCATGATCGATGATATGGTCAGCGATTTCGCGTGTGCGTACTAACAAGACTTCGCGCACCTGCGCTTGTTCCTCGTCGCTAAGATCGTTGTATAACCAATCGTAGCCCCAGGCTAACGCAAGCGTTACGCGAAACGCCCATTCATCAGTATACGTCCGCGCAGTCGTTCCGGTAGGGTTCCAACTTGCCGCCGCCAGCAACCATTGTTTCGCGCGCTCGGTCAACGCCGCATCTTTAGTGACTTGTCCGGCGATTGCCAGGTGGCGAATGGCGTAGAGTAGCTCCTGACACTCTATATACGTTTGACGCCAGACGGGGGCTACCCGTTTGTGATTCGGGTAACCAGCAGGTTCTGTCATCACATCACGCGCTATCCAAGGTGCGACGGATTTTTCGAAAAAGGTGTTCCAGCCACAATGTTCTTTTGACGTCGCTACCTCATCGGAGAAAGCGGATAGGGTATCGGGGTTTAACCACAACCGCGGATGAGCCTGGCTCATCAATGCGTGCCGATTGTCCCGACCAGGGATTGGTGTTGCAGGTAATCCTTCATTAATACTGAACTGCCGGGATTCGCTCCAATGCGTGATCGGACTTTGGGTATCCTCTGACCACACCGCATAGGACCAGAAATAATTGCTTGCTGTGAGCGTTTCATCAGGGGTAAAAAAATTCACCGGAATATTGTTATAAATCCGGGTGTTTGCAGCAGGGTAGTGGTTGTCTGTTGAGATTCTCAGCGTGTATCTGGCTTCATCTTCGATAACGGGCATCCAGGTGAAGCGAGGAGGGTTTTCAACGATTTTGGTTTGTTGGTCTGGCTGATAGCCGATGTTCATTCTCCCTGCACGAGGTTCGTCCAGAACCTGTATGGACACGGCATTGTCATCACTCGGTGACATCGTTAGGAAGTATCTCGTTCATTAAATTGATGGGAAGTGGGCGCCGGCAAACGACGCCCACCTAATACTAATAATTAGCCTTTTCGGTGATCACTTTGCTGCGTATTGGCGATCGTATGCAGACTGCATTACCGCAAGCACTTTGCTCAGGCCTTTCTTCTCCAGCTGGTCCATGTAATCAGGCCAATCGGCTTCAACATCACCATTGCCAAGAACCCATCCTTGTTGACGCTCCAGCATATAATCTCGGATAGATCCCCAAAAGCGATCGTAAATTTTCTGCTCGTCAGCATTGAATGCCACACCCAGAAATTGATCGATCAGGTAGTCGCCTTCGTCATATAGCTTGATACCTTCAAGAGCAAATTCGTTCGACCATTGGATTTCATAACCGTAGTCCTGGAAGTATCCACGACCCTGCAGTTGCGAACCAACTTGATACAAAGAACGGTTTACAGGCCCTGCAGCCAGGAACTCTGGCTTGAAGATGGCTTTGCCGTCGATCATGTCGTAGTGCATACCTTCAACACCGAAGTTCGCTAAGCGACGACCTTCTTCTGTGAAATAGAAGTCAAAATACTTGATGGTTTCAACTGGGTGCTTGTTAGTGCCACCGATAGCCCAACCATCGGGTTTAATGGGAATGCGACGATGTTCTTCGATTCTTTTGCCGCCTACGGATGCAGGTGGTGCCATGGCTTTGAATTCAAAGCCTTCAATATCAGATGATAAACGGTTATAACCAGATGTGGATGCGAACCAATCATGGGTTGAACCGCCTAAGTTCTCGCTGAGCAGGAAGTCACGCGCTGAACTACCGCGTGTGAAAATTTCAGCGTCAACCAATCCATCTTTATACCAACGAGCCAGGTTCTTAATACCTTCGCGGTAGCCTTCACCTGCGTATGGGTGTGCAAGTTTGCCGTCTTCAACCATAAAGTCATGATAGGTATCTGAACCTGAAGAGCGACCATCCCACAGGGTAACCAGACGAATCAGTTCAGGCCACTGACGTGCGAAGTAAGGAACTTCATCGGCAATGCCGTTGCCGTTTGGATCCTGCGTTTTGAAAGCACGGAGAACTTTCTCGTAATCTTCTACCGTTTCTGGCATATCAAGGCCCAGCTTGTTTAACCAGTCGGTGCGAATCCAGTATGCTCTGCCGTATTTACCATCAGGCAGATAAGGGATGTAGTACATGTTGCCATCAGCAGCAGAGATTGCCGCGGCGATTTCAGGCCTCTCAGCGAAATACGCTTTTAAGTTTGGTGCGTGTTCTTCAATGAGATCGTTCAATGGCAAGAATGCGCCCTCAGGACCATACTGGTTTACAAAATCCTTGATACGGCTTGAGCCAACAATGTCAGGGATTTCACCTGAAGCCAGCATCAGGTTGAGTGCTTCAGTTTTGCCTGAGTTCTCATCGGTACGTATATTCGCACCAACGGTTACGTCAACCAAATGAACGTTAGTCCATTCACGCGCTTGCTGCTCTACCGGCCAGCTTTCTTCATATACGGGATAGCGCGCGTGATTCATCTGGATGGTGAGCTCCAGTGGATCGCCGTCGACAATTTTTAAATGGCTTTTGTCTGCAAGAGCAGGCGTCATAGACACCATGCTTGCAACTACTGCCGTTGTGAGTAAATGTTTTCGCATAAAGCTCCTCCAAGTTAACGTGATATTATTACTCTTTAACGCCTCCGAGAAGTATTCCCTTCTCGAAGTATTTCTGAATCCATGGGTATACCAATAATACCGGGATTATCGAACAAACTATAATGGCAGCCGTTACCGTTTCGGCGCTGTAGGCTGCATCTAATTGTGTGATAGCGAACTCGTCGTTATCACTCAAATTAGATAAGGTGTGTCGCAAGAAAACCTGCAACGGAATTTTCTCCTGACTTTGCAGCAATACCATGGCCCAGAAAAAGCCGTTCCATCGGGCCACAATGCAGAAGAGGGTTATGGTGGCTATGGCAGGTTTAGATAACGGTATAAACACTTTCCACAATACCTGAAATTCGTTAGCACCATCCATACGCGCGGCTTCCTCAAAGCTTCGCGGTATCGCTTCAAAGAAGTTGCGCAGCAAAATAATGTTAAACGCATTCACAGCGAACGCGAGGATAATGCCGAACATGCTATCGAGTAAATTCAGATCGCGCATGTTAAGGTAAAATGGAATAAGGCCTGCGTTAAACCATAATGTAAATGCAATAAACAAATTAAAGAAACGCCGGCCAAACAGTTGCGGCCGTGATAGGGCATAAGCGCCTGGGATGATAAACAGCAGGCTCATTATAGTGCCACCAATCGTGTAGATAAACGTATTGCGATACGAAATCCAAAAGTCTTTTTGCACCAAGACGTACTTATACGCCTCTATGGTTGCATCGATAGGTGTAAGCACCACTTTGCCGGCCTGTGCGGCAAAGCCTGAACTGAACGATACAGCCGCAATATAAATAAACGGGTATAACGTTGCGACCGTGAACATGCCAACCAGTATCGATACGACAATGGCAAAGAATTTATCGCCGCGTGAATATAAATTCCAGTTCATAACTGCAGCCCTACCACAGTGACGTGCGCGAATAGCGCCTGGATATGCTATTGGCTGCCATAACCAATACGAAAGCCACTACCGCATTGAATAGGCCCGCGGCGGCTGCGAAGTCGTATTGCCCACTTTGCAAACCTTGACGGTAAATAAACGTGTTAACCACATCAGCGGTTTCGTAGGTGGCGGGCTGGTATAGCAAAATGATCAACTCAAATGAGACCTCCATTATGTTGCCGATGCGAATAATCAACATAATAATAATGGTTGGTAATATGGACGGAAGCGTTATCTTCCAGATCATTTGCCAGCGGTTCGCACCATCCACAACTGCGCTTTCGTACAACGACGGGTTTACGCCTGCAATTGCCGCAAGAAACACAATTGAACCAAAGCCCGCCTCTTGCCAGATGCCGGTTCCCACAAATATAGGGCGAAACCATTCAGGTTTGGTTAGAAAGTAGACAGGATCAAAGCCCAGCCAGCCAAGCACCGTATTAACAATTCCGACTGACGGTGAAAACGCCGTAATAACGATACCGGCGATGATGACCGATGAAATAAAGTGCGGTAAATATACAATAGTTTGAGCAGTGCGTTTGTAGGTGGCGTGCAGAATCTCATTAAACATTAGCGCAAGAATAATTGGCGCCGGAAACCCAAAGATGAGATTAAGCGCGCTTATTTTTATGGTATTCCAGACTGCACGAATAAACTGATCATTATCAAACAGGTAAGTAAAATGTTCCCACCCAATCCACGGACTGTTCGCTACCCCTCTAAAGATTGAATAATCTTTAAACGCGATTTGCAATCCGTACATAGGTTTGTACAAAAATACGATAAACCACACAAGTGTGGGTATCAGCATGAGGTATATCTGCCATTCGCGACGCAGGTGATACACGATTCGCATTAATCTGGATTCCTGATTCATCTATCAGGCTCCGGTCGATCCAAGTACACGCCCGGTGTCAATGTCGAATATTTTTATCTGAGCAGGATTGACAGAGAACTTTGACACTTTGTGGAGCTTATCGAAATGGCCCTCGGTTTCCGTTTTTATAATAAACGGAGTATTGCCGAGGCTGGTATGCAACAGAGCCTCAGAGCCTAAGGTTTCAACCAGCTCAAGCTCCACGTTGAGCGGATTAGCGGTCAGCTCATGTACTTCTGCGTGCTCCGGTCGGATGCCAATAGTGACCTGTGCGCCGATGCGATCAGATAGATCTTGCATAGGTGGCAGTGGTAAAGTTTGATCTCCTACTTCGGCGAACGGAGCGTCAGCTGTTCCACTCAATGTGGCTTCAAATTGATTCATTGGTGGTGAACCAATAAAACCAGCCACAAATGTGTTGGCGGGATTTAAAAATAAGTCCATCGGTGTGCCAACCTGCTCAATGATGCCATCGTTCATCACCACAATCCGATCAGCCAGCGTCATGGCCTCAACCTGGTCGTGCGTGACGTATATGCTGGTTACGTCCAGTCGCTTGTGCAATCGTTTAATTTCGGCACGCATTTGTGAACGCAGCTTAGCGTCAAGGTTGGATAGTGGTTCATCGAACAGGAATACTTTCGGGTGTCGCACAATCGCGCGACCCATCGCGACACGCTGTCGCTGTCCACCAGACAGATCGGCAGGTCGTCTTTCCAAATACTCTGTTAAACCCAGTGTTTCAGCAACTTCTGCAACAGTGGACAGCACTTCATCCGCTGGTGTTTTTCTGATACGTAGTCCAAAGGCTATGTTCTCGGCGACATTCAAGTGCGGATATAAGGCATAGTTTTGAAACACCATCGCCACATCGCGATCTTTCGGTGCAACACGATTAACCACGCGATCGTCAATGGTTACTGTGCCCGCCGTTATTTCCTCAAGCCCCGCAATCATGCGTAAGGTAGTGGACTTACCACACCCGGACGGGCCTACGAGTACCACAAATTCATAAGGTTGCACATCAAGATCGATTGCTTTGACGACTTCAATATCGCCATAGCGTTTGACCAGTTGCGATAATTTAACGCTTGCCATTTTGTTATCTCCCGCCGAAAACGTTCACGCTAGTGCGCTGCGCGCCGACCGAGTCTGGTCCGGCGTGTCGGCGATGCCTGGTTTTCAATGAACTCCAACAGCGCTGGGTCGCTAGTAAATTGTTGTATCTCTTGATCAAGTGAACCAATGTGAGCAACCAGCGCTGTTTCGGCGTTTTGTGCATCTTGCTTACGAATCGCATCGACAATTACTTTGTGTTCTTCTAATACAGTTGGTCCACGTCGAATATTGAGCTTGCGCTTCAGGTGACGCATGCGGTTAACATCTGCCTGAGTCTTCAGGAGTAAATCCCAGACTCCCGGTACGCCAGCCATATCAAAAAAGCCTTTGTGCAGCGACTGATCTAATTGAAAGAATTTACGATAGTCATCGAGGTCAAGCGCTGCGGCTTGCTGCTCTAAAATCGAATCGAGTGTCTCCAATCGCGATGGATCGGCTGCTTGCGTGGCTGCGCGCCGTACTGCACCGATCTCAAGTTGCAATCGGATAAAACACGCTTCCATGTATTTGTTGATGCGAATAGCAGAGACGTAAGTGCCGCTCTTGGGTACGATGTCAACGAGTCCATCGAACTCAAGCCGAATAAGGGCTTCACGAACCGGCGTTTTACTCGCGTTTAACACCTCGGCGATTTCCTTCTCTGCCACCATCTGACCCGGTGATAAGCGCAAAGTGATGATTTCATCGCGCAATATCCAGTAAACCTGAGAGGCCAATGGCTCGTCTGTATTGAGCTCGTAGTCCCGCAGCAGGTCTGTCAATGCAATAGCGTCACCGGACAAATTGGATGCTGGGGTTTTTGGCATCGAGGATTGATCTGGTATATTTGTATGCCTAACTAATATATCTGTTTAGCTCTCTGATGTACATGTTTTTTATTTTTATTTTTGATGCTGAGCGAGTTCGCCAGTTTTCGGAACAATAATGAAAATATCGCGTGTCAAATTAACCCCCGTCGCCATTCCCGACATGCCGCTTGTGAATACAAAAGGGGTGCATCAGGCGGTGTTTCTGCGCACCATCATTGAGCTTGAAACCGATCAAGGACTGGTTGGAATAGGGGAGTCGTACGGTGGAGCACGTGCGCTCAATGGGATGCGTCAGGCAGCAGACTCACTGATCGGCCTGGATCCGTTTCATTTGAACGATTTACGGCGGCGAGTCGAAGCAGCCTTGCCAAATGCCGGTGGTATCAATGCGCCCACCATGCTCACGCAGCATCAGGTTGTGGATGCGGTCTACAGCGCATTCGAAATTCCTTTGCTGGATATACAGGGTAAGTTACTGAATCGTCCAATGTGCGATTTACTTGGCGGAGCGGCTCGTGATCGAGTTGGATTTGGTGCTTACCTGTTTTATAAATTTTCAAAACCATCTGACTATGTGGGCGATGATTTGTTTGGTGAAGTCATGACACCAAATGCGTTGCTCGAAGAAGCAAAAACCCTTATTGGGCAGTATGGATTTAAATCGCTGAAACTTAAAGGCGGTGTGCTCGAACCGGCGTTAGAAATTGAAACCATGCAGCTATTGCGCGATGAATTTCCCGATGCACCATTGCGTGTTGACCCAATGGGTGCATGGCGGGTACCAACAGCGCTAGGCATTTGCGATGCGATTGGTGATATCCTGCAATACCTTGAAGACCCGGTACGTGGTATGGAAGCCATGGCCGAACTCGCCTCTAAAACCGATGTGCCGTTGGCCACCAACTTAGTGGTTGTTGAGTTTGAACATATTGTTGACGCTTATCGTAATGGCGCGGTACAAATCATTTTGTCAGACCATCACTATTGGCGCGGCGCAACCGGTTCGATAAAGCTGGGTGAATTTTGCCGTGCGGGCGGAATGGGTATTTCAATGCACTCCAATACGCATTTGGGCATTAGCCTGGCTGCGATGGTACATGTCGCTGCGGCAACACCTAATCTGACCTACGATTGCGATACGCATTACCCGTGGACGCTGCACGACATCATTAAAGGCGGCAAGCTGCAATTCGACGAAGGTTGTATCAAGGTGCCTGAGGGGCCTGGCTTGGGTGTGGAAATAGATCAGGATGCCCTCAAAGAATTCCATAATTTCTATTTGGCGCAAAACCTTCGTGATCGAGAAGACACAGACGAGATGCGCAAATACATTCCGGATTACGAGCGCGTTGTGCCTCGCTGGTAGTTAAGTGGCTGACTACAGTGTTGGTCTTGACGGCTCAGTCGTTGAAGTTCATTGTTTTTTATTGTATTTTTTGTCACCGTTATACCGTTAACTCAGAGTTCAGTATGGCCTGATTCTCTAACTTTTTACAATGTAATAGCTAGAAAAATGTTGTCTCAAAAGCGAATCAGGCAATGGCCCAAATTTGTCAGACTATGTGCATGACCTGTATCAACAGCCAAGCATCGTTGATACCGTCAATATGCTGCATATAAAAAAATCATTACTACGCGAGTCACGAATCGATCAATCCATCGCGTGTCGTGCCGGTGGGCCCTGATATTGATTTTATGGCGACCCATGATCGAGCGCGATTCGCATAATGGTTCGGTTGTATTCGATGCTTGTAGTTGCTCAGAGCTCGGATAAGCGCTCGGCCATGGTGAGGTTTCAACATGAAACTAACGTCACTGGTACGATTGGATCGAACAACGTGCTCAAGCAATCGATGAAGGCGAGATGACTCAGACAGAACACAGAGATCCAGACGATCCGATGATGCGCCCGCGTTATGTTGGCGTTCCAACGTTTTTTCGTGCGCCATTGCGCGAGACCTTGGAAGATGTTGATATCGGACTCATCGGTGTCCCATTCGATGGTGGCGTCACCAGTCGCCCTGGTGCTCGGCATGGTCCGAGAGAGGTTCGCAACCAGTCCTGTATGGTGCGCATGAAAAATCAGGCAACAGGTGTGTCACCTCACGATCTATGTCGAGTCGCTGATGTAGGCGATGCGTGGGTGCCTTCGCCTTTCGAACTTACCGGTAGTCATAACAGTATTCAGCAATCGTTCGAGCGACTGGTTGAACGGAACATACTACCGATTGCAGTGGGTGGTGACCATTCCATCAGTTTGCCGATTCTACGGGCGCTTGCGAAAGAACGGCCTGTAGGCATGGTCCATATTGATGCGCACTGCGACACGGGTGACGATTATATGGGGTCGCGGTTTCATCACGGCGCACCGTTCAGCCGTGCGGTTGAAGAAGGGTTGCTGGATCCTAAACGAACGGTGCAAATTGGTATTCGTGGAGCAATCAATGATCTGGATTTGTGGAAATTCAGCCACGATAGCGGCATGCGGGTTATCTATATGGAAGAGTTCTATAAATTAGGCATGGAGAAGACCATTGCAGAAGCGCGTCGCGTTGTTGGCGACGGTCCGGTCTATATCAGCTTTGACATCGATAGCCTCGATCCAGCGTTTGCCCCGGGTACCGGGACGCCAGAGATTGGCGGACTTACGTCTCTTGAGGCGCAGATGCTGATTCGCGGCTGTCAGGGTCTGCATGTGGTGGGCGCAGACCTTGTTGAGGTTTCTCCGGCGTTTGATGCGGCAGGCAATACGGCCTTGGCCGGGGCCAACTTGCTATTTGAGCTATTGTGCGTAGCCAGTGAGTCGCGACACCGTCTCAGTTGACCGTTGCAGTGGCTATCTCCTGCCTAAATGAGTACGATTAGCTACGTGGCGGAGTTGTGTCCATATTGGCCGAAACTTCGATTTGATAGATAAATCAATACATTGGAGAATTACCGAACGATGAAATCAAAAAAACTACTCGCCATCAGTTGTGCTGGCGCAATCTCCGCATTCGGCTCAGCCGCACAAGCAGCTGACGTCGTTATCGGTGTGCCTAACTGGCCTTCTGTGCTCGCTACCGCCCACGTTTTGAAAGTGGCGTTGGAAAATAATCTTGGATTGGAAGTTGAGCTGCAAAGCGCGACAAATCCCGTCGTTTTTGAGGCGATGGATTCAGGGTCCATGCATGTTCATCCCGAAGTGTGGTTGCCTAACCAGGCTAACCTGAACCAGCAGTTCGTTAGTGACAAGAAAACCGTTCGTATGAACCCAAATGGTGTTGCGGGCGATCAAGCGATGTGTGTCACCAAAGGTACGGCTGAGCGAACAGGTATCGCCAATCTCAGTGATCTGACTGATCCTGAAATGGCCAAGAACTTTGATACTGATGGCGATGGCCTGGGCGAAATCTGGATTGGTGCTGCCGGTTGGGCATCCACCAATGTTGAAAAAATCCGCGCCAAGTCATATGGCTACGATGCCACCATGAGCTTGAAGGAAATGGATGAAACGTTGGCACTGGCCGAAGTTGATAACGCCGTGACTCAAGATCAAGACATCGTATTCTTTTGCTACACACCTCATCACATGTTTGCGTTACATGAGCTCGTGATCCTCAAAGAACCTGCGTACGACGAAGCACAGTGGAATGTTATTCAGCCAACTGACGATCCAGAATGGTTAGAAAAGTCCAATGCGGCAGTTGCCTGGAACACAGCTAATTTGCACATTCACTATGCAGCCTCTCTGGAAGCTGATCAGCCGGAGGCTGCTGCCATGCTCGCAAATGTCTCTTTGGATACCGATACGGTTTCTACCATGACGTTTGCATTGGTCGTTGAAAAGCAAGACCCTGCAGAATTTGCTGCCAAGTGGGTGGAAGAGAATGCAGATACTGTTGACAGCTGGTTGCAGTAGTCAGTAGTTGTCATTCAAGCTTGAACTTGCTCTGTCGGGTTCTTGTGTTGTAAAGAGCTGGCTGCCTCATAGTGATGTGCGGCAGCCAGTTTTGTTTGTTCAGTATGTTTTCACCTTCCAGTAGCTACTCGGATGAGACCTTAAATGTCTGAAGACGTCGTCGTCTTGGAAAACGTTTGGAAAATATTTGGGGATCGAGCCGACGAGGCGCTCAAAGCGATTCAATCCAGGGGTTTAAGTAAGGCGGAAGTTCTGGAAGAGTTTGCTTGTGTTGTTGGTATTGCAGACTGTTCGTTTTCGGTGCCACGTGGTGAAATTTTTTGCGTTATGGGTTTGTCTGGATCAGGCAAATCGACAATGGTTCGACATCTCAATCGATTGATTGAGCCGACAGCTGGCAGCATTCAAATGCTCGGCAAAGATGTCTTGGCAATGAATCCATCCGAACTGCGCGAACTTCGCGCGCGGCACATCGGCATGGTTTTCCAGCACATGGCCTTGCTGCCGCACCGAACGGTACTCGACAATGTCGGTTTTCCGCTGCAAGTGCGTGGTGAACCGAAATCACGACGCTGGGCAATATCGCAGCAATGCTTGAACCGAGTTAACCTGGAAGGTTATGAGGATCGGTTTCCGAGCGAACTGTCAGGGGGCATGCAACAACGTGTAGGTCTGGCAAGAGCGCTAGCCTCTGATCCTGAGGTGCTGTTGATGGATGAGCCGTTTTCGGCACTCGATCCATTGATCCGACGGCAGCTCCAGGATCAATTCATGGCGTTGTCAAAAGAAATGAACAAGACCACGGTGTTCATTACCCATGACCTGGATGAAGCGATTCGCATCGGGCACCGCATCGCGATTATGAAAGATGGTCGCATTGTGCAGATCGGTACCCCGGAACAGATTGTGACGCAACCAGCTGATCAATACGTCAGCGACTTTGTGGAAGGAATATCCAAACTTAAACTGGTATTCGCTCACTCAATTATGGAACCGATCGCCGACTTCAAACCACGCAGCATAGACGACATGTCACAAAGCCCGCGAGTTCATCATGGCACCGATCTGGATAGCCTCATCGATGTCTCGACGACAACGGAAAACCCGATCATTATTACCGGTGACAATGACGAAGATATCGGCGTAATCACTCGATCAACCTTGCTACTAGGCATAAAGGGGGGCAAGGCATGAGTAATAACACTGAAACAGGCATTGAGCCTCGTGCGCTGAATGCATCTATCGACGAATTCGTAGAAGAAAATCCGGATTACTACAATCGAGCGTTTGCCTCGATTCAAGACGCAACCGGTCTTGTGTTTTCCTGGAATACAGCGGCCGCCTTGCTTGGGCCTGTGTGGGCGGCCTTTCGTGGCGTCTGGGGTTTTTTCTGGACTTTCCTGGTGCTTGAATTATTTGCATTGGTGCAGATTGGGCGTGGCCTGTGGGGCGAGCTTGGTGCCGAGCAGCTGGCCCGTTTTGAAAAATTGACCGCCAATATCGCCAACCGCGAACAGCAAGCGCGAGATCTGATCGCAGCTGGCGACGCCGAGGCTGCCGCGGCAAAACAAAAGATCGCTGACAACCTGAAAAAAGTAGCCGAGAGCGCGCGTGAGCAAGCGGAGCTTGCAGGCACTGAAGCGACATCCATATTGTTAACCGGCCTTGCAATGTTGCTGGTCATAAAATTGATTGAAGGGCTGTATGCCAATGTGGCGTATGAAAAGCAATACCTACGCTGGCGCGCCAAGCCAGACACGGTAGCCTCAGGTACCAGCCGACGAGGTCTCTGGTTTGGTGGGCTGATGTTGCTGGCGATATGGCCGCTCACGCTGTTTCGCTTCACCGTCTCAGATCCAGACGGCAAATTGTCTGCCTTGAGCAATGGTTTCCTGGGCGGCAAGGTACCGCTGTCGGAGTTTCCGGTCGGGCGAGAGTATCTTGCTGTGCTAGCGCGCTACGGAGATGCAGGGTTTGACTGGCTAGCTTTGCATTTCAGCGATGTTTTTGATGGTATCACCGCCGCTATACGGTCGGTGCTCGACGGGCTGGAAATAATTCTGATTGACACGCCATGGCCGGTGGTCATGACGGTCATCGTGGTTATGGCCTATCGCTTGGCGGGGCCGCGTGTTGCGATTTTTACCGCAGCGTCTCTGCTTTACCTTGCCTTTATGGGCTTGTGGGAAATGTCCATGATTACGGTTGCGTTGATAGGTGCAGGTGCTTTTCTCTGCGTGATCATCGGTATTCCACTGGGAATCTGGTTTGGTAAATCGCGCCGCGCATACTCCATAGCAGAGCCGGTACTGGATTTCATGCAGACCATGCCTGCCTTTGTTTATCTCATACCCATCATCGCGTTTTTTGGCACCGGTAAGCCGCCTGGTGTGTTGGCCACGTTGATCTTTGCCATGCCACCGGTTATCCGGCTCACGGCCTTGGGGATGCGAGGCGTTCCGGAAACCACTAAGGAGGCGGCGGTTGCCTTTGGTTGTTCCAAATGGCAATTGCTACGCAATGTAGAGTTGCCTTTGGCGTTGCCGTCAATCATGACCGGGGTCAACCAGACCATATTGATGTCTTTGAGCATGGTCGTTATCGCGTCACTGATCGGTGCCGAAGGCTTGGGTGCCTTGATACTCGAAGCGCTTCAATACGCCGCGAAAGGTCAAGGTTTGCTCGGTGGTATTGCCATCTTGCTGTGTGCCATGGTTATCGACCGAATTGCCCAAGGCATGTATCGACGAAAGGTTGAAGGCAATTGATGTTGCTTGAGCTTATCGATTAACGAGAAGAAACAGGTATGACAACAAACGAGCCGTCGAATCATTGGGGGATAAACAACGACTATGCCCAGCTGCACGATGTGCTGCTCGGCGTGCCTGAGTACTTTCAGTGGGTCGAAGCAGGGCCACTCATTGGTAGAACGCTGCAAAACGCACACAAGACCGGTGCGAAGTTCGACTTGCAATTGGCGATGTCGCAACATGCGGAAATGGTCCGGATCTATGAAACAAATGGCGTCCGTTGTCACTATCTCGAATCTGATCCGGTCCTGCATAGAAATTTCTTTGCGCGCGACAGCTCCGCCATGACCCCGTGGGGTGCCTTGATCTGTCATATGCAGTTAAAAGTGCGCAGAGCTGACTACGTCACGGCTATCAAGTTCTACCAAGAGAAATCCATTCCGATTTGGCAGTATGCGACAGCCGGTCATTTTGAGGGCGGGGACTTCGTGATCCTTGAGCCGGGTAAAGTACTGATCGGTTATTGTGGTGAGCGCTCGGAGCAAGCAGGGTCTGAACAAGTCGCTGACTTTGTTCGTCAGGAAGGTTGGGAAGTGATTACAGCGCCGATCAGTCGTGAGTTTGTGCACATGGATGGACTGGTTGTGCCACTCGCTGAAAAGCTGTTGGTTGCCTGTGTTGATGCACTGGAACCCTGGCTTGTGCAACAACTACGCGATTGGGGCTTCGACTTTGTCGACGTCCCGTACATTGAAGCGAAAAACCTCGGCGTCAATCTGGTATCACTCGGCAACGACAAGGTGCTGTCGATGTCAGGTGCTAAAGAGCTCAACAACAAGATGCGCAGTTTGGGATTTGAGGTGTTTGATCCGGATATGTCGATGTTTACCTTGGGTGGTGGTGGCGTCCATTGCCTTGCCCAAGCCTTATGTCGCGATGATCTTTAGGCTTGCTGGCTAAAACCGAAAACCGGCTGCGAATTACAGCTAGTCATTGTCAACGATGGCAATAACCTCTATTTCGATCACCATGGATTCGTAAACAAGATGGGGCACTGGAATACCTGATGTTGCGGGGCCCGGTTTGTTGAATGCATTTGATCGGATCATCAGGTTTTCATGCAATGCATCAGCGGAAGCGCTGCCCTGATAGAACGTCGTTACCTTGACGACATCATCCATAGAGGCACCGAGATCCATCAATATGGATTTAATATTTTGTAGCGCAATTTTGGTTTGGCTGACTATATCGTTTGGATGCAAAACCTTTGCGTTGATGTCCAATGCCACCTGGCCACCCAAATGAATAAGCTGACCGAAGCGATTGCCATGCTTGTAGGGTAGCGGTGCCGTCCAATTCCAGTGTCCCTCCGGCCAGGAGTAACGAACTGTCGTTGCTTTCGGTGTTGTTTGATGTCGGGGGGCAGTGGCTGTAACCGCAATTTTCGTCATCAGGCCAGGTGTTGCGAAACTGCCGACAGCAATGCCGGTGGCTGCTGGACCGGGCTCGTTGAAAAAGGCTGCGCGAATAGCAGCCGGTTCTTCCCAGCTTTTGGCTGTTCCATCGCCAAGATAGAACACATTCAATTTCAGAACGTCGGCAGGCCTTGCGTCAAAGAGCGCGAGTGCTTTGCCTAGTTGCTCCATCATGATGCGAGTTTGTTGGACAACGTCTCCAATGGCTGTGATTGTTCCGCTCGTATCGATGGCCGACATGTCGCCCGTGAAAATCAAATCATTGCAGAGCACTGCATGTGAATAGTGTTCGTGCAGCGCAGGCAAGTCAGGGCTTCGTCGAAATTCCGGGTTGGTGCTGCTGCGATACGTCGGATCAATCGCCACCGCCTCCAGCTCAATTCGCATGCCGGGATAACACAATGCGGGTAAACAGATTGTCGAAACAACAGGGTGGGTTTCCTGGTCGAGAAAACTGGCGATCAACGCCAGTATCTCAGCCTCGTCTGATGCATCGCCCGTGAAGTAGATAACCAGCTTGATCACATCGTTAAGCGATGCATCAAGATCCTGGAGAATTGACTTCACATGCTCAATAACGTTAAGGGTCTGGCTGTTTAAGTCATCGGGGTTGACGACCTGACCGCTTGCATCAAGATCTGCTTGGCCGCCGGTAAATATCATGCCGCCGCCTTTCACACCGTGGTAATGCGATAACTTTATTGGCCAGTGCCAGTGATTCTCTGGCCAGCTATAGGATTTGGGCTTCATGGATTGAGCAGATTATTTATCTTTGCGAAAGGACAAATTATAATCCAGATATAAACTGTTTCAATTCATCCTCGGCCAAGGTTAGTGGTTGAGAATTATGATCGTTTATCTTGCAAAATGGGCAATCGCTTCCTTGGTGCTACCAGTGTTAGTGTTTTTGACGTTGATAATTGGTCAGTATCTCCACCATGTATTTATTCATGTGTTCTGGCCCGGTGCCATATTGTTAATGTCCCTTGTTTCGCTTGGGTAAAGCTTCTGTATAGCATTGCCTGGAGACTACCTTGACGTGAGATCCGTTTTTCTGAAATAATGGTTTTCAAGGGGTAGCGAACACCTCGTGAGGCGCCAGCCGCAGTATCGCATCCAACAGACTTTACTTGAAGAGGATGCTTCCCATCATGGCTTCGCCAGTTCAAATTACTGTCCGACAATTATCCCGCCTGATAGGTACACCGAGCGCACCAGTGTTGCTGGATGTGCGTATAGACGACGATATTGCAGAGGACCCGACTGGGCTTCCCGCTGCGATTCTTTGCTCACACGAATTGCTTGCTGAGCTCGCACCGTCGTTGTCTGATCAAAGGGTGGTTGTCTATTGTCAGAAAGGTTTGAAGCTGAGTGAAGGTGTAGCTGCCTTGCTTCGCTGTGCGGGTGTTCATGCAGAAGTGTTGGAAGGTGGGCATTTCAGGTGGCGCGATGCAGAACTGCCATTGGTTCCTCATGACCGTGTACCCGTGCATACTGAACGTGGGCATAGCTTGTGGGTAACCCGGATTCGACCGAAGATCGATCGCATTGCCTGTCCCTGGTTGATTCGACGGTTTGTCGATCCACAAGCGCAGTTCATGTTTGTTACAGCTTCCGCAGTCGAGGCAGTTGCTGAGAAATTCAACGCAACACCTTTTGACGTCGAGGATGTGTTCTGGAGTCATCGTGGTGAATTTTGTACCTTCGATACGATGCTTGATGAGTTTTGTTTAATTAGTGATCCGTTGAGTCGGCTTGCTACGATTGTTCGTGCGGCTGATACGAATCGTCATGATTTGGCACCGGAAGCAGCTGGATTGTTGGCTGCGTCATTGGGTTTGTCACGCATGTACTCCGATGATCTTGAACAGCTGGATGCGGGTATGTTGCTCTACGACGCGCTGTATCGCTGGTGTCGTGATGCAACAGATGAAGTACATGACTGGCCGATGACACCCCCGCGGACATGATTCATGAACAAACAAGTGAGTTTTATTGAAGCGTTTTCTGTCTGGCTGAAGATAGGGTGTTTGTCCTTCGGTGGGCCAGCAGCGCAGATAGCGTTGATGCATCGCATTATTGTCAATGAAAAGCGTTGGCTTGATGAAAAGCAATATTTGAACGCATTGAGCTTTTGTATGTTGCTGCCAGGGCCGGAGGCCATGCAAATGGCAACCTATGCGGGTTGGCGATTGCATGGCGTACGCGGAGGCTTGATTGCTGGATTGTTGTTTGTGATGCCAGGTGCGTTTCTGGTGTTGACCTTAGCTGCGTTGTACGCAGCGGTCGGCAATGTGGACATAGTGAACACGTTGTTTTTGGGTATCAAATCAGCGGTAATCGTTATTGTAATCGAAGCCTTGCTGAGAGTATCCCGCCGGGCCTTGGGAGACCCGGTCCAATGGCTTGTTGCAGCGTTGTCGTTTATCGGCATATTTTTCCTTGATCTGTCTTTTCCGCTGATTGTTGTCGCTGCTGGTTTGTTCGGATTCTGGCGGGCTCAAGAGACTTCAGACGTAACAAGCGATGAATTAGTCTCGCTCAATGCGTCGATGTCACTATTGTCCGTAAGGACAGTATTATTCTGGCTTTTGATTTGGGTAGCACCTTTTGTTCTACTCGGTATTGTCGGCAATCAGGCGTTCCTGATTGAGGTCGGAGCTTTTTTCTCCCGTCTGGCGGTTGTGACCTTTGGTGGTGCCTATGCGGTGCTCGCTTATCTTGCGCAAGATGTGGTAACAGGGTTTGCCTGGTTGAGTGCCGGCGAAATGGTCGATGCGCTCGGGTTGGCCGAGACTACGCCAGGCCCATTGATTCTTGTGACTGAGTTTGTTGCTTACCTGGCGGGCTTCCGACAAGGTGGTGTTGCGCTTGGACTGCTCGCCGCGGGGATGACATTATGGGTCACGTTTGTACCGTGTTTTTTATGGATCTTTGCAGGGGCACCTTATATCGATTGGATAGGCGCGCAACCACGTCTGAGAGGTGCTTTGTCCGCTATTACTGCCGCAGTAGTTGGCGTCATTTTAAATCTGTCAGTCTGGTTTGCCTTGCATGTGTGGTTTGGCTCGGTTGTTGTCAAAAGTCTTGGTATCTTCAAGCTATGGGTGCCTGATTGGACAAGCATTGATTATCGTGTCGTATTGCTTACCGGTCTTTGCTCAATAGCGTTATTCATTTTCCATTGGGGAATAATCAGAGTGCTGATAACGTCAGCACTCCTGGGCTATGTTTTGACAGCCTGGCTTTGATCTTTTGTCTTAGCAGTCCAGGGTATTAAGCCGTTCCCAATCACTCAGGTGGTGAGAGTAGCTGTTCCATTCCTTGAGCTTAAGCTTGTCGTAGGCATTGGACATCTCAGCGCCTAATGCATCTCTGATGACCTTGTTCTTTTCGAACAGGCGTAATGCATCAAGCAGGTTAAGTGGGAGTTTCTTGGCGCCTTTCACCTTGTGTGATTCTGTGTACATATCGATGTCAAGGCGTTTGCCCGGGTCGAGCTTCTTGTCCAGCCCATCAAGACCTGCGGCTAATATGACGGCTTGTAGAAGGTAGGGGTTGGCAGCGCCATCCGCCAAACGGAATTCGATACGTCCAGCATCAGGGATACGAATCATGTGGGTGCGGTTGTTGCCACCGTAGGTGATCGAACTGGGTGACCAGGTGGCGCCCGAAAGTGTCGGCGGTGCATTGATGCGTTTGTAGGAATTGACCGTTGGATTGGTGATGGCGACCATGGCTTCACCATGTTTGATCAGGCCACCGATGAAGTGATAGGCGTCTGACGACAAGCCAAGCTCACCCTCGCTGTCATCAAAATGGTTGTCGAGACCTTTCTTGTCCCAGACCGATATATGTACATGACAACCGTTGCCCGTCAGATTACTGAATGGCTTGGGCATGAAGGTGGCTCGCAGTCCATGCTTTTCAGCAATTTCCTTGACCATGAACTTGAAAAAACTGTGCTGATCTGCGGTGGTCAAGGCATCGTTGAAATCCCAGTTTATTTCAAATTGTCCGTTAGCGTCTTCGTGATCGTTTTGATAAGGCCCCCAGCCTAATGCAGTCATGGTGGTACAGATTTCACTAATCACATCATAGCGACGCATGATCGCTGATTGGTCATAGCAAGGCTTTTCCTGCGTATCACGTTCATCGGATATGTCAGTGCCATCTGCCGAGATCAGGTGGAATTCAGGCTCAACGCCTGACTTCATCAAGTAGTCTTTAGCTATGGACTCTTCCATCAATCGCTTCAAGACCACACGTGGTGCTTGTGCGACAGGTTCGCCATTCATCCATGGGTCACCGGCAACCCAGGCGACTTCGGGTTTCCAGGGGAGCTGGATTGCGGACTTGGGGTCTGGCATCACCAGCATGTCCGGGTGTGCTGGTGTCATGTCCAGCCAGGTGGCGAAGCCAGCAAAGCCTGCTCCGGATTTTTGCATGCCGGAGACCGCTTCACTCGGCACCAGTTTGGCGCGTTGAATACCGAATAGATCAGTGAAGTTGAACAGGAAAAATTTGACGCCCTTGTCTTTGGCGAATTTTGCAAGGCTGACTGCCATGATGTTGGACTCCGGTATTTGATGAATACTATAAAGGTGTTTGACCCGGTACCCAGTTGGTCCCAGACAAGGGGACGCCAGCCATAGCGGCAGATTCGACTGTCAGTGCTACCAGGTCATCGGGTTCAAGATTATGTACATGGTTCTTGCCGCAGGCGCGCGCTATGGTTTGGGCTTCCAAGGTCATCACTTTGAGGTAATTGGCCAGACGTCTTCCCGCTTGTTCCGGGTCCAGCCGCTGTGCAAGTTCGGGTATCTGTGTGGTGATACCGGCAGGGTCTTGCCCTTCGTGCCAGTCGTCGTAGGCACCTGCCGTCGTTCCGAGTGCTTGATACTCGGATTCCCAGCGTGGGTCGTTGTCGCCCAGAGCGACCAATGCGGCCGTGCCAATCGACACCGCATCAGCGCCGAGCGCAAGTGCTTTCGCTACATCGGCGCCGTTTCTGATGCCACCGGAGACGACCAGTTGCACTTTGCGGTGCATGTCGAGATCCTGCAAGGCTTGCACGGCAGGTCTGATGCAGGCAAGGGTCGGTTGTCCGACGTGTTCGATAAAAACTTCTTGCGTGGCGGCGGTTCCACCTTGCATGCCGTCAACCACCACCACGTCAGCACCTGCTTTTATGGCGAGGGCGGTGTCGTAATAGGGGCGTGCGCCACCCACTTTTATGTAGATCGGTTTTTCCCAGTTGGTGATTTCCCGGAGTTCCAGGATTTTGATCTCCAGATCATCCGGGCCTGTCCAGTCAGGATGTCGGCACGCGGAGCGTTGGTCGATGCCCTTGGGCAATGAGCGCATTTCAGCGACACGGTCGTTGATTTTCTGACCCAGCAGCATGCCACCGCCACCCGGTTTTGCACCTTGTCCAACCACAATTTCAATCGCGTCGGCTTTGCGTAGATCGTCCGGATTCATGCCGTAGCGAGATGGGAGGTATTGATAAACCAGTTGTTCTGAGTGTCCTCGTTCTTCCGGGGTCATGCCACCGTCACCAGTGGTCGTTGATGTACCGGCGATATTGGCACCGCGTCCAAGTGCTTCTTTCGCCTGTCCGGATAGTGAGCCGAAGCTCATGCCAGCGATGGTTATCGGTATCTTGAGTTGTATCGGTTTGCTTGCATGCAAGTCACCAAGAATGACATCAGTGCCGCAGCGTTCACGATAGCCCTCCAGCGGATAACGCGACATGGAAGCGCCGAGGAATAGCAGATCATCAAAATGCGGCAAGTGACGTTTTGCACCACCACCGCGGATATCATAGATACCGGTGGCAGCTGCACGTCGGATTTCCGAGAGCGTGTATTCGTCAAAAGTTGCCGACTGACGCGGTGTGGTACGTGGTGTGTCTTGCATGGAAGTGTTATTGCCTGAAGCTTAGTACGCGTCTGCGTTGTCGATATCAAAGTGGTAGAGCTTGCGCGCTGACCCGTAGCGTTTGAAATCAGTGCTGGGATGATCGAGTCCGGCTGCATCGAGTAGCTCTTGTAATGATGCGTGATGTTTTTCTTCCATCGGTTTCTCAATGCAATCAGCCCCCAGGCTTTCTACTTTGCCGCGCACATAGAGTTCGGCCTCATAGATTGAATCTCCCAGCGCTTCGCCGGCGTCGCCACAAATGACAAGACGCCCGGTTTGTGCCATGAAAGCAGACATATGACCCACCGAGCCGCCAACGACGATGTCGATACCTTTCATTGAAATGCCGCAGCGAGATGAAGCATCGCCTTCGATAACCAGGAGTCCACCACGTCCGGTAGCGCCCGCCGCCTGACTGGCGTTACCGCTGACTCGAATGGAGCCTGACATCATGTTTTCACCTAGTCCAACACCAGCATGGCCATTGACGGTAATGGCCGCTTTTTTATTCATGCCACCGCAGTAGAATCCAACGTGTCCATTGATGGTGACGTCCAGTGGTGAGTCCAGACCGCAGGCGATGGCGTGTTGTCCTTGCGGGTTGTTGATTTGCCATTCACGCTCATTGGTCGTGTCAGGCAAGGCTTGCAGGGTTTTGTTGATGTGCCGTAAACCATCGCTGGCAAAGTCGAGTGATCTCATTAATGCAATTGCTCCGATGAATCACCCCAACTGTAGATGGTCGCGGGCTTGGGTTCCCAGATCTTCGCCTTCTCGGCCTGTGGCAAGGTGGCAATCGCTCGGTATTCGGTCGCCATGGCAACCCAATCGTCGGTTTCAGCCAGTACCGCATGCTTGCAGGCGATAGGGTCCCGCAGCACTGCGAAGCCATTGGCCGTGCCAATGCAAAACGTATAGAAACCATCGAGATCCTCAAGCGCATCGCTTAGCGCCTCATGCAGACTGGCTCCCTGTCGTAGTTTCCATGTCATATAGGCGGCTGCGACTTCGCTGTCGTTGTCGGTTTGAAATTCCAGACCTGCTTTCTCGAGCGTGGCCCGCAGACGATTGTGATTGGACAAACTGCCATTGTGTACAAGACAGAGATCATCACCCGTGGCAAACGGATGTGACCCGGCGGTGGTGACCGCGCTTTCTGTGGCCATTCGGGTATGGCCAATCATATGGCTGCCGCTGGCGTCATCCAACTGGAACCGATCGTAGACGGAATCGGGTAGTCCCACTTCTTTGAATATCTCCAGGAGTTGCCCGGAACCGACCAGACGCACAGTGTTGGCGTGTTCTTTCAAAAAGGAGCGTAAAGCGCTTTCTTCGGCGTTGGTGATTAGCAGGGCATGAGTATCGTTTTGTTCAATGCTCGCTTCACAGGCCAGTGTAGAGGCGAGAAGCTTTGTCATTGCTTGCCAGTCGAACGCCATATCGTCGTGAGCTAACGAGTATTTGGTAAACCCTTCAGCTGCGGGATATCGGTACAGAGCGACCCCGGCAGAATCCGGACCACGACTTTGCATCTCTGACAGCATGGGTCTGAACAGGCTGCCAAGTTCTGGCCGCAAGTCCGGGTTTTTCAGATACAGCCCAACGATTCCGCACATGTGTGTGACTTTTTGATGTTGTTCGAGACAGGCGGACGCTACCACGCTATTCCCGAAGGTTCAATGGGTGTGCTTACCGGTACAATATCGGCACACTTGTGGAGTTGGAGAAATGCATGGCGGTTGCGTGGGGGATCATCGGGCCTGGAAATATAGCCGCCGCTTTCGCCGATGGACTCAAGGATGCACCGGGCTCAAGCTTGCTTGCAATCGCCAGCAGAAATAAAGCTCGGCTTGCGTCGTTCGGCGATGTGCATGGGATTGCAGCAGAAAAGCGCTACAACAGCTATGCAGAATTGGTGGCTGATGATGCGGTCGATGCCATCTACATCGCCACACCACATCCCTGGCACCTTGAACATAGTGTGCTGGCCCTACGTGCCGGAAAACATGTCTTGTGTGAGAAGCCCGCGGGCATGTTTGCCAGTGAGGTGGTAACCATCACCGAGATTGCGAGGCAGGAAAATCGCTTCTTTATGGAAGCTTTCATGTATCGCTGTCATCCGCAGATTCATCGCGTCGCTGAGCTAGTCAGGTCGGGTGCTATAGGCAAGGTTACCTACATCGAAGCAAACTTCAGTTTCAATGCTCCATTTGATGGTGAATCCCGTCTTTATAACCATGCGCTCGGTGGTGGCGGTATTCTGGATGTTGGGTGTTATCCGGTGTCGTTTTCGCGCTTGATCGCCGGTGCTGCCGTCGGTGCTGACTATGCAGAGCCTGTGTCAGTAAAGGCGGTGGGGCGATTGGCAAAGACCAAAGTTGACGAATGTACGCGAGCCTTGTTGATGTTTGAATCAGGTATCAGTGCGTTGTGTACGACGGCTGTCGCAGAAAACGCAGCGGGGCTTACTCGCGTGCATGGAACGACCGGCATGATCGAATTGCCTGAGCCCTGGTTGCCAGGAAATGGTCGTACGCAATGTGATGCGACCATTCATATCACTGATAAATCAGGGACTCGTCAAGAGTCGTTTAACGATCTGAAGCATCACTACAGTTTCGAAATCGATGTGGCGAACCAGGCTATTGAGAACGGCTTGCTTGAAGCATCATCGCCCGCCTTGAACTGGCAGGAGAGTATTGGCAATGCCCGTGTGCTTGATCAATGGCGACGGGAAGTGGGCTACGTTGCAGCAGGTGAGGCGGTCAAGACCAATCGGGTGACGCCGGGTGTGTTGCCAAAGGGATTGCCGGCCATGCCGACCCAACAGATACCGGGAATTGAATCTGCCTTGTCCCGTTTGGTGATGGGTTGTGACAACCAGATGAATATTGGCGACGGCGCACTGGTCTGGGATGCTTTTTGGGAAGCGGGTGGCAATGTGTTCGACACAGCGCATATCTATGGCAATGGTTTGCATGAACGCGTTCTGGGGCAGTGGATGGCGTCACGTGGCGTTGCTGATTCCGCCGTTGTTGTTGTCAAAGGCGCGCATTCACCCTATTGCACGCCACGCAGTATCGGCATCGAGCTTGAAGAATCCTTGAGCCGTTTGAAACTTGCGCGAGCACCGATCTACATCATGCATCGCGACAATCCTGATGTGCCGGTAGGTGAGTTTGTTGATGCACTGGATGAACTGCATGGTAAGGGACAGGTCGGGATAGTGGGCGGTTCCAATTGGACACCTGAGCGTCTTCGCGAAGCGCGTGACTATGCACTACGTCATGACAAAGTCTTGATGTCGGTGTTGAATAACAATCTATCATTGGCCGTCATGCAAAAACCTGTCTGGCCAGGGTGTATTTCATCTAATGATGGGTCATCACTGGAATGGTTGGCGCAAGAGCAGATAACGCACTTTTCGTGGTCGTCTCAGGCAAGGGGTTATTTTCTCGATGAAGCGCTGCGTGGTCGGCTTCCACATTCGACATCACCGCTGCGTTGTTTTGACAGCCCGGAAAATCAGGAACGGCGTGCGCGTGCAACGACTTTGGCGTCTCGATTAGGGGTTTCAGCCAATGATGTGGCACTTGCCTGGGTGTTGCATCAGGCGTTTCCGTCATTTGCATTGATTGGGCCCAGAAGTGCGGGTGAGCTGGTGTCGACAATCAAGGCACTGGGTATCAGTCTCGAAGCGTCGGA
>CAYUZB010000051.1:0-14078 GCA_964449565.1 uncultured Granulosicoccaceae bacterium
AATCGATGCTGTTTCAATATATATTGGCGAAGGTAGTCCGGAAATAGGTATTTATCGAGTAGGCGTTCAACGTTCTTTTGATCAGTGGCTGAGCCGAAAAAATATTCCATTAACCGGTTTTTTCGAATCTTCTGTGAATATCTGGGACGGGTCTAACACAATTTTTGGGCTCGCTATTTCCCCAGTTTTCAGTTACGCAATTTATCGTTTCGGGAAATATGAACTCAATTTGCACGCTGGCATTGGAGTGGCCCTCATCTCGGAGACAACTATAAGTGGCAGAGATATGTCATCTGCGTTTCAATTTGAAGATCGAGCAGGGTTTGAGCTCAAAGGAGATAGAGTGGATTTTTATGCCCTGTATTTGCACTATTCGAATGCGAGTCTCGTACAACCGAATGATGGAATTGATATTTTCTCGTTTGGCATAAATATTAAATTTTGATATCTGCCGAGTTGCGGGAGAGTCTCATGGTGAAAGCAGCAGCATTGCGCGCAACACTATTATATTTGACCGGAAAATCGACTCAACAACAGTGATTAATCTAAATGTACCTGTTCATGTCGGTCGACGGATAGTCCAGTTCCAGTGTGATTTGCGCCACTAATTTGTTTTGAGTCCAGGCTGAATAATCAACCGCGCAGCAAAGTACCAGGTACCTGATTTGGAAAATAGTCCTCACATTGCCCTTCGCGATGCACATCGCCTGTGGCGCAGTGAAGCCCACCACCAAATGGATAGGCATCGCGGAACGGTACCGGGATAACGTTCATACCTAACTTGTCCATTTGCTCCTGTTGGTATACCTCGCTGGCTTCAACTACAACTGTTTTATGATCGAGAATCAGGCAGTTCATGGATAACCAGATACTTGAATAGCAAAGTGGCGGAGGTTGGTTGTGAGAAGGTGGCGCAGCATCGATGATCTCCCAATCGTTTGCGGCAAAGATTTTTCGTTGATGATCGGGTAAACGACGATTGGGATTGTTTATGATCAAGCCTGGGCGTAGTGGTACAAACGTTGCGTCTATGTGGATCGGGTAGGGATCACCCGGAAAATTAACGGCATGCACTCGATGATCTGGAAAGTGACGTTGTAACCATTCCATACCTCGGCGGTTTGTCGTTAGCCCATGTTGTACAAACAGGTCTTTACCCAGACGACAGACATCAGCAGCATCAAACAGGGGCTCGTGTTCGGTCGTGACAAAATCCAGCTCAGCCGTTCGTTTCAAGCGCTCTTCAATCGTGATTTCGTCGAAATAGCCAGATTGGTATGAATCGTCATTGAGGCGTGGACGTGGCGCTTGCTCCCAGCGAAAGTTTGGGTCTTCATCAAAGTAGCGCTGCATCAGGTCGTGATAGGCCAGGTACTCAAAGTAACGGCATCGAAACGACATGGGTGCTGACAGAATTTCACTACCAATGGTTAGCAGGACATCCCGAGGTGGCATACAACCGAACTGACTGGCTGTTGAGAAATCGGGTGTGTTGACTGACTGATTCCATTGAATAGGTGTTGGGCGATCGACCTTGATGCCGCGTTCTTCCAAGGTGCGGGCGAGGTGGTCAAGCTGGGCATTGGCTTTTTCGACAGTCTCAAGCGGTCGTGGCCCCCACATACCTCGCATGTCACTGTCTTCGGGCACCTTGGCCTCGGTAGCCGGTTCGCTGGGAGGGATACAGGTGTGGTCCGCACGGCCGACAATGACGTGTTTGAGGGGGTCAAACTCGTTCCAGGAATTAACGACGGTGTTGCTCATGCGCAGGTCTCAGTACTTGATTTCTGATGCGAGTGTAAACAAAAGGCGATTCAAGGATCTTTCACTTAAACGACATCGTTTAACGCAGGACGTTCGCAGTTGGGCAAAAAGCTGTCAACTCAATTGATCTCGATGTAATCAATGCTTTTCATCAAATTCAGTCAAGTCCACTCCGCGCTCTGTTGAATAGGCCCGTAACGCCAGATTCCTCCCAGCTGCAATGCTCAGGTGTCCAGACACAGTCTTCATGAGGCTGGACGCAACCAAGGCGTCGTTTTCGATGACTGCCATCAATTCTCGAGCACCGATACGTAGGAAGGTACAATCTTCCGAGGCGACAAGATTGAAAGGACGTCGCTCTTGCAGAATCACTGACAGATCGCCAATCAATCGCCCCGGGAGTATTTCCGATATCAGTCGCCGGCGGCCTTCATCGCCGGGTGAATAAAGTGCAGCTGAGCCTTTCGTACATAAAAATGCGGCATCTGCCTTGTCTCCCGCAGCGAATATGGTTGAATCAGATTTCGCTTCGTACCACTCTGCGCTAAAGGCGAGTAACCGCTGTTGTTTTCGATCTAGCCCGCCGAACAAGTCAGTCATCGCGATGGCCTCAATTTTGTGATTGAGATCTTGACGTGCATCGCTACTTTGTGAAATTTCCTGCCGGGTATTACCGTCAATACGACCGTTAACAATCTCGACAAAAAGATCGTATCGGTCAGGGTTCAAAATTCGTTTTTCTATAAAAATTTTGGTGGTGTCAGGCATCAGCTTGCTGACGCGATCTCTCATCAAGTTACGTTCGTCACTATCATGACTGGCAAGGGAGTTGCCTAGAATTAAAATGTCAGGCTTTTTGATGCTCGCTCGGGTAAATGCAATCCTTTCCTTGAAAACGGCTGGCAAATTTTTACCACCTGTTGATATCGATAGATCGTAAATGGATTCTGCTGCCAAGCGTCGTAAGCCGTGTTTGCTCAGAACGTCGACAATAATATCCTCGATCTCTTCCTTGCGAGCTCCGGCAATACTTGAGATCCGCCCAAAAAGCGCATTACCCATTACCGTCATTATCGGAATGTATTTTTGCGGATCAATGGGCTCGAACAGATTGCCTAGTGCCTGGACCATTTGAGTTGAGTTTGTCTTGCGGATCTGTAGTACTCGCTCCTTGAAGCTCTCGCTGAACGCAGGACCCATTTGTTCCGCCGAAAACGCGAAAGGTACTGTCAGCATTAGTGAATAATCCTCAAACGGTAGTCCGGCATCACCGACATCGCGGCGCTTTTTAATGATCGCACCAAGGCGTTGATAGAGCCCTTCGTCCAGATTTAAATTTCTGAACAATGGGTGATCAGTGCCATCATCGCCAAAGGTCGCCATCAGGTTTTCAATCAAGGTGACCGACATCTGCATGATCTCGTCTGCTATCCCGTTCTCGCGAATTATCTTTACGAAGTTATCTTCTTGTGACAGAGACAACTGGGTCAGTACCCGAGTCGGGTAGGCGTATAGCAGATTACTGCCCAAGGGTGAGACTGGGTTGAATTTTTCAGGATGAAAACCGTACACGATGTCATCAAGACCTGCTTCCGCCAGGCGCGCCGCAATCTCCGGTCGTAGTTTTACGATGGCATCGGTGAATTTCTGTTGCTTTTCAAACACCACGCGCGACCGCAGAGCTCGCCGAACCATGAAATCGTCAATGCCCATCGCCTGGACCAATTGGAACCACCATTCCCTAATTTCATCTGAGGACTGAAGGCCGGCTATTGTCGGGTCGACCCATTCTGTATCAAATGGATCAATGCTGTTGCCGGACTGTTTCGCTTTTTTCTGGAAACTGCTAGCACCCGAACCCATTCCCAAGTCATCCAATGGCTTGTTTTTCAATGGCATTAAAATATTTTCGCCGAGCGTGCCTTGTAAGATATGAGGATTGGAGTGTGCGTAACCGACGGCGTTGGACAGGGTCTCTTGGTGTATCGTGAGTAAATCGTGCCCGGCAATGGTTACCGTTCCGTGTTGTGGAATGACTTCGCGTGTCAGTAGATCTGCGAATGCCAACGCTGCGGTTTCGTTGCTTGTTTTGACGGCAACACGAGCGCCTTGGGGAATCGACAAGTTAATGTCTTCCAATACTGGTTGGCCTTCCGCATTAAGGACGGTAACACCGCGAATTTCGATGTCTCCTTTCAAGCTCAGATCTTTCTCCGGTGTACCTTCGAACAAACTGTCGTCAACCAGGGAGCTTGGCGCGAAACGTTCAATGACTGCTTCCCATCGCACAGCCACGTCCTGGGTTGTGTTGTAGTAAGCCAGAAGCTCTTTCCACGGTGATGACATATCCTTGAATGCAGCCAAAGCGGCGACCAATGCCCCAACGGTGATATGTCCGGTGATCGCGAGATAACCGCCGACGGAATAGAAGAAAAAGGGGGTCAGCTGGTTGATGAAGTTGTTCAGAAACTTCATAAAGAACTTTTTTTGATAAATGGCAAAGCGGTAGTCGTAGAGCGTGCCCAAGCGGTTGGAGAACAGAGACATCCTGTACCTCAAACCGCCATTGGTTCGAATATCACTCACCCCAGCAGCGGTTTCGCCGATATCGGCGGCCAGTTTGCGAACCTCTTGGATTCGACTTATATTGAGCTGGTTGATTTGGCGCTGAAGTTTGGGAATGATCCACGCTTGCAAGGGAATCAAGGCAATGGCGGCCAGCCCAAACCAAAAACTCTGCGCGAATAGAAATACCAGAATGGTGAGCATCTGGCCCGCCTGTAGAATCGGCTGGGACACCATATCGCCCATGATCCCGCCCAGCGGTTCAGCCTCGGATGTGACCATCGCGACTAGTTCGCCCTGAGTGGTGTCGCGGAAATAGGGTCGGGGAAAGCGCAGAATCCGCGTCAGCAGCTGGAAGCGAAAACGTCTCAACAGCCGTTCCGCCAGTACACCTTTCATGGTATTGAGCCGCATCTTCAGCAGCCCGTTGGCCAGCACAGCCAATAAAAACCCAACACATAAAACGAGTAAGAACTGGATCTGAGTGAACGCGAAACCCAAAATAACTACACTTTCGCCAGTCCCGCCAATCGCGTCATTGATGATCCTTTTGGGTAACTCCAAAGAAAGATACAAAATTGGAAAAGACAGCAGAGTAAGGAATAAAAGGGTAAGTTGGTTTTTCCTTGAATATTTCCAGATGAACTTAAAAATACTCTTTTCCATCAACGATTCTCTTGGACCTTCAATATATTAGTGATCACGGTACATCGCTCGGATGTTCCGCATATACATTTTCTTGATTATTTCAAGACACGTCCGCTATGTTGAATTCGTTCTCGAGTGTCGAGGCGACGGCAAATCAGATGTCGATGGCCTGATACACATTGTAGTCCAGTACCTAGTCTTTGGGTTGATGGAATAGGATCACTATTACGCTCTGTAGTGTGGAGTCAAGCGAGAAAAAAGGGTACTATTCCCCCGTTTGTGGGTGAGGAAACAGGACGCTTTTTCCGCTTCTGACGGGCGTTAAGCCCATGTGGATATATTGTGCAACGTTGGCTTGCCAGTGTTCGACTATAAGGGAATTGTTGCGACCGTGAGCGATAACCCAATTGATCTCAAGGTTTACCGAGAGCTTCAGGATACGATCGGTCCTGAGTATCTCGCCGAGCTGGTAAATACGTTCTTTGAAGAGGCGCCCGCCATGCTCTCAGAATTGCGCGCTGCGTGGGCTGAAGGCAATGCCGACGCGTTTCGCTTGGCGTCCCATTCTCTCAGATCCAATGCGAAAATTTTCGGTGCTTCCGCACTTGCAGATCAGAGTCATGCATTGGAGTTACAGGATCTAGCTGCTGATCAGCCGGTCGACGAAGCGACTTTGTCTACGTTAGAAGAAACGTATGAAGGCGTTCGACACGCGTTGTTGGTGTTGGTCGATGGTTGACCAAACAGCGCGGTTACTCATTGTTGATGACAACAAGGTCAATCGTCTCTTGTTATCGCGTTATCTGGAACTTGACGGCCATCATTTCGCGCTGGCTGAGAACGGTCAGGTTGCGTTGGAGAAACTGCGCCAAGAGCCCTTCGATCTGTTACTGCTTGATATCGAAATGCCTGTCATGAATGGCTTTGAAGTGCTTGAAAAGGTCAAGGCTGACCCTGATCTGCGAGATATTCCGGTCATCGTCACCTCATCGCTGGAAGGGTTGGAAAACATTGTGCAGTGTATTGGTTTGGGCGCAGAGGATTACTTGCCCAAGCCACTGAACAGAGTGTTGCTTAAAGCCAGAATCGGGGCCAGTCTGGAGAAGAAGCGCTTGCGCGATGAACAGCGTGAACTTGTGCGACGATTCGCGACAGCCGAGGTTGAACAAGATTTACACACATCTGGATTTGCATTAGGTGGGAAAAGGGTTCATGTCTCGGTGATGTTTTGCGACATTCGTGATTTCACGCCACTGTGTGAAAGCCAGAATCCAGAGGAGACGATAGAACTACTTAATCATTATTACTTGCTGATGTTCGAGGCCATCAGTAATCATGGTGGTATCGTGACTTTGATGGTCGGCGATGGCCTGATGGCTGTATTCGGCGCACCTTCGCCGCTTGAGGATTGCGCAGGCAGTGCGGTGAATGCCGCATTGGAAATGATCGGTCTGATCGAGCGGTTCAACACTGAGCGAGCTGAGCTCGATAAGGTGCCGATTCACATCGGCATCGGCGTTGCCACCGGCGAAGTAATCGCAGGCTATGCGGGTACTGAGAAGCGAGCGACGTATACCTGCATAGGTGATACGGTTAATCTGGCTTCCCGGCTGGAAACGCATACCAAAGTGGCCCGACGTCGGATTTTGATCGATGGCGCTACCTGTCGTTCCCTGGATGCCGGTGTACCAACGGAAGAGCTGGGTGACGTGAAGCTCAAGGGCAAGGCTGCGGCTGTGCGGATATTTGCCATAGCGGCTGAAGCAACTGCTTGAGTTCGATTGTGCCAGGTATGGCGCAAGCACCTTGTTGGGCGTGGTCTGGTAAAGACCCCGGTGTGATCGATTCTTTATGAGCGCTGTACGCGGCACAAAGACAATTGTCGGCTCATGTGCATTGAGTACCGTGCTTGGGTCAATACACGCTTTTTCGGTTTTCATTCCACAGTGGGAAGGCTTGCCTGGAGCGGATCGCGCCAGTGTCAGTCTTGTTTATTCAGTCGCACTGGTTTCGCTGACCATCGCTGTACTGTTCGGTTATCGTCTGTATGGGCGATATGCACCAATGACAATATTCGTCGTTGTTGGCGTTGTTGCGGCAGTTGGTTTGGCACTGTCGTCTCGCAGTCCGTCCCTTATTTCTCTTTATTTGACTTACGGTCTTGTTTTTGGGGGCGCTAATGGTGTGGGTTATGGATACGCATTGCAGTTATCTGGCCAAGCCGCAACTGCACGACGAGGCCTGGCTATGGGCTTGGTCACTGCTTTTTATGCGGTTGGTGCAACCGTGTCGCCGTTGTTTTTTGCTTATCTGATCGAGAAAGGGGGGAATGCATTTTCCCTTCAAGTCACCAGCGTCTTCGTATTACTCGTCTCGTTAGTAGCCGGTTTACTGGTTCGTTCGTCCAACGCGCGATTTATAAACGATCCGACTTTTGCCCAACAAGTATTGACGCCAGTGCTCAAGCGGGTGCGTGTTTTTTTGTGGATTGGATATGGTAGTGCTGTAACGGCTGGATTGATGATCATTGGACACGCCTACAGTATAGCGACATGGCTGAGTCTTGACGCCCACTCTGCCACCTTGGCCACTACGATTGTAGCGTTTGGCAATATGTTGGGTGGATTCAGTGCGGGATATTATTCGGATCGTTTATCCAGTCGCGTACTGCTTCGGTGGCTTCCACTATTTACGGCATTCGGACTTTTACTTCTAACACTGCCATCTTTATCAAACTGGATGGTAGTTTTCATTGGGCTCGGCGTCGTTGGGTACTGCTATGGTGCGATAATCGCTGTGTACCCGGTTGCTGTCGCTGACGTCTTTGGCGCTTTTTCAGCGCCAAGAATATATGGTCAGGTTTTTACCGCTTGGGGGCTTGCTGGTTTATTGAGTCCGTGGGTCAGTGGATGGCTGTACGATCTCACAGGCTCCTATATCGTGCCAGTTTTGATCGCAATATTGTTCAGTGGAATTTCGGCGTTGGTAATTCGCCATTGTTTGCCCAAGACCATTTAGTTGGAACGTACAGTGGTTCTGATATCGGTATTTCTCAGACAACTATCTTCATAAATCAACTGTACGAAAAAATGTGTAGGGTTCAACTGTTGTGATGATGGTCAGCTCTTTTTATCCAGTGTAGGTAATGCCAGCTCTTTGAATACAGGTAATTTTCGTTGCGCGTCACTGACTTCGCCTTTGCGTAGATCACCTGCCAGGCATGAGATTGCGCTTGCATTCAGGCCTGCGATTTCACCCTCCATAAAGCGGTGTACATGTCCACAGTAAATACCATGGATATTGCTAAAACGTGACAACAATGCCGCAAGTTTTTCTACATCGCCCCAGTCTTCGAATTGGTGTGGATCGGGTATCCCGAGAGCCGCAAAAGGTGTGTGGTGGAGAAACAGACAAACTGGTTTTGTTGTTTCGGTCATCAACATATTTTCCAGATGACGCAGGCGTGCCTCACATAGTTGTCCTTTGTTACTAAGTTCGTTCACTGTATCGACCATCAATAAACGTATTGGGTATTCTTCGATCGAGTACTGTACCCAGCTGTCTTTTGGTAACTGGTATCTCGCATCGGCAAACGCGGCAAGTAATTCAGCTCGATTGTCACGATTTCCAGCCATGACGAAGTACGGCACGTTGAGCTGATTCAGTACATTTTTCGCGCTATGGTATTCTTCGCTTGTACCGTTATGCGATATGTCGCCAGTGTGAACAACCAATTCTGGCGACGTATCCAGTTCATTGATAGCGCGAACACAGTTCTCCAAATCACTTAGGCGTTGCGGAAAATCGTTTGAAATGTGTGTGTCTGAAATTTGAACAATCTGCAGGGTCATTGTTGTATTTTTTCGTTAAGCGAGTGTACGAAAAGGACTGTGGGAGAGGGCTCTGAGAACGATGTTCAAGCTAGCATGTATTCATAAAAAGGCCAATCGATTATGAGTAAAAGCCCACCTTCTGTTGAAGAGCTCACGCAACAACTGGTCGAGTTTCGAGATGCGCGTGATTGGCGGCAGTTTCATTCATTGAAGGATTTGATCCTGTCTCTTAACCTGGAGGCCAGCGAACTGCTGGAGTTGACTCAGTGGAAGTCGGAGAGCAGCTTTGAAAACGACGTGCAGGATGAGCAAATGCATCAACGGTTGCGCGAGGAATGCGCAGATGTCTTTTTATACTTGCTACTTGTTGCCGAGCGTGCCGGGATTGATATTCAGCAGGCCGCTGCCGAAAAGATCGCCGAAAACCACAAAAAATACCCTGTGGAAAAATCGCGAGGGACTGCGACCAAGTACAACAAACTTTGATTGTCCGAGCCCTCGCGAGTTGTTCTGTTCGAGTTATCAGCTGAGTTGATAATGCTCCATCAATATTTTCGCGACTTCCGGTCGTGAGAATTCCGTCGGAGGGGCGACGCCTTCACTGAGCATCTTCCGTACTGCCGTGCCGGACAAGAGAACGAAATCTTCTTTTGTGTGGTTGGGTGCTTCACGCATCATGACCACCTTGTTCAGCTTTTTCGAGTAGGCCGTGTGGTCGGCTTTGAACAGCTCGATTTTCAACGCATCCTTTGGTATTTGATCGAAAATGTCTTGTGCTTCAAACGGTTCGTAGTAATCGCCAACGCCGGCATGATCGCGCCCGATAATAAAATGTGTAGCCCCCATGTTCTGCCTGAATACGGCATGCAGTAGCGCTTCACGTGGGCCCGCATACAGCATATCGAAACCATAGCCCGTCACCATGGCCGAGTTGGCAGGAAAATACAGTTCGATCATTTTTCGAATCGCTGCATCACGCACGGGCGCTGGAATATCACCTGGTTTGAGTTTGCCGAGTAGCATATGGATGACCAGACCGTCAGCGTTCAGGCGTTCCATTGCCATGTGACAGAGTTCTTCGTGTGCACGGTGCATGGGATTGCGCGTTTGAAACGCGACGACCCGATTCCAGCCGTTCGCCGTTATGTCGTCACGTATCTGAGCTGCGGTGCGAAAAGTATCCGGAAACTCGGATTCGAAGTAGCTGTAGTTAAGCACTTGAATCGGGCCTGCCAACGCAATGTTTCCTTGTGAATTGAATGCAGCGACGCCAGGGTGTTCCGAATCAGTTGTGCCGAAAATTTGACCTGTCAGTGTGCTGAGTTCGTCATCAGTAAACGTGTCAATGGATTGTACGGTCTGAACTGCCAACACCGGTGCGCCGTCTACGTTGGGGTCCCGCAAGGCAATGCGATCTCCGACTTTGAAGTCTTCGGCGTTTTTGATCAGGTTGAGTACCGGCGTTGGCCAGAACAATCCGCTTGTGGTCTGCATGGATTGTCCGACTGACAGAGCATCGGCTTTGTTCATGTACCCTTCGAGTGGCGTAAAATAGCCTGCCGCCAGCATCACGGCGTTACCTGCCGACGCCGAGCTTATGGTCGTGGAGGGTAAGCCCTCGGATTCTTTTTGTAGTTTTGCTCGCTCAGCGTCGTTCGAGACCAAAAGTGGTTTGAGCGAGTCCGCCCCATGTGGCGAAATGAGAGTGTTCATCAATATTCCGTAGTCAAGTTATACCATCGTGTGTGCCGAGCTAGCTTAAGGGGTAGCCGGACCAGTATCGCGGCGCTCCCGAGGGTTAGCGGCTGAGGTTTTATGGAGTTAAGGGTAGAAAAACGAGGCACTATTGTACTCTATAGGCCGTGAATTGACGCTCCCGGACGCATCTTTGGTCAGTGTTGCCAGGGCTGAATATGGGTCGCTAACCCGCAGATCCCGGATCTGCTTTGGAGTGCGAAGCGAGCGGCGGCGGGCCGGAGGTGAGTTTGTGTGATCCAGTACCGGGATCTCGTCTGTTCGGATCGCTCTGTATCAGCGTCAAGGTACTCATTCGCCGTCCACCTGACAGGCGTATCAACAATACTTATAGGTACATTAGAACGTTGAATTATCCTGATGTCGTTAAGCGTTTATTATTACGACAATAAAACGATTCGGCGAATTACCTAAAGCCTGTTCAGATCACTCCCTCGTGTGGTCGATATATAGCGATCAGGCGTATGTGTAAGGCTTACCGAAATTAATTATCAGTTCGAAACCCAGCACCAGCGGAGGATTCAGCTTAATGCTAACCAACAACCCATTTGCCGAGATTACGGCACTTATCTCGCCATCAGTCATGCAGGGTTACGTCGTGCTGATGGTTTTTCTCGTTATCGGCGGCACTGTGCTCGATATGGTGCACAAGCAGAGCGCAAAGTATTTTTTTGAGAATTCAAAGAAAGCGCAGACAGGCGCGAAAGTCAAAGTTGGTGGTGGCAAGAAGGTTGGCCTTGCTGTCAAGACTGTTGCCAATGAAGTGCTGACATCATCAGAGTTCTGTAACAAGCGTCGTCGACTTTCACATCTGATGACCATGTATGGTTTCATCTTTTTTGTCGTAACGACAGCTTTGTTGATTTTCAAGTACACGGGCACTGATGCAACAGCTCCAGCCCTTGTTCCTTTTCTGTGGCATCTCGGTGCTTTGTCATTGTGTGTGGGTGGTTACTGGTTCTGGTTTGCTATTCGTGTTGATGTCGCTTCTGAAGGCATCAAGTGGAATCAATTCAATGGTCGTGGTGATCTGTTTATCTTAGGTCTTCTTTTCACCGCAACATTCGCTTTGCTGTGGTCATTTTTTCAAGCTATTGGCACAGGCGGCTTTTCATTGTTCCTTTTTGCTCTGTTCATAATCAGTTCAACGGTATTGTTCGGATCCGTTTATTGGTCCAAGTTCGCTCACATGTTTTTCAAGCCTGCCGCGGCTTTTCAGAAAAAAGTAGCGATGGCCGATGGCTCACGCTTGAACTTGCCTGACGATTACGATCTATCCGATCCGGAAGTACAAGCTAAATTCCCTGATATTCCCGAGTACATGGGTGCCAATCCACCCAATATGGGTCTTGGTATCAAGCGCGAATCCGCCAATCACTACTAATTGAACTCAACAAGTCTGGAGAATCTACTATGCCAACTTTTGTATACATGACTCGTTGTGACGGGTGTGGTCACTGCGTTGATATCTGCCCATCAGACATAATGCACATCGATACGACAACTCGTCGCGCTTACAACATCGAACCTAATATGTGTTGGGAATGTTATTCCTGCGTCAAAGCTTGTCCACACGAGGCGATTGATGTTCGGGGCTATGCAGACTTCGCGCCTCTAGGTCATTCAGTCCGTGTAAAGCGTGATGAAGAGAAGGGGGTTATTGCCTGGCGCATCAAGTTTCGTAACGGTGAAAAAGATATGGATCTGTTGGCGCCGATCACCACCAAGCCTTGGGGTAGTGCTACGCCTCAGCTTCGCGATGTGGAAGGGCCGAGTCAAGAACAACGCGACAGCCAGCTGCTGTTCAATGAACCGAAGTACATCCGCTTTGATGATGGCGGCATCCACACCTTTGAAACTAATGGGGTGGTGATGAAGAAAGGGGTGTCATACTGATGAAGTACAAAACGATTGTCGAAGACGACATCGATATTCTGGTCTGCGGGGCTGGGCTCGGTGGTACTGGTGCAGCTTTTGAAGCTCGGTACTGGGGGCAGGACAAGAAGATTGTCATTGCCGAGAAAGCGAATATTGATCGCTCAGGTGCTGTGGCACAGGGGCTATATGCGATCAATTGCTATATGGGTACGCGATTCGGCGAAAACAATCCGGAAGATCATGTTCGTTATGCGCGCATCGATCTGATGGGTATGGTTCGCGAAGATCTGTTGTTTGATATGGCACGTCATGTTGATTCAACCGTGCACCAGTTCGAAGATTGGGGATTACCACTGATGCGTGATCCGAAAACGGGCAACTATCAGCGCGAAGGACGCTGGCAGATCATGATCCACGGTGAGTCCTACAAGCCGATTGTTGCGGAAGCGGCAAAAAAATCGGCGGACAAGGTGTTCAACCGGATCTGTGTTACCCACCTGTTAATGGACGATGCCAAAGAAAACCGGGTCGCCGGTGCGGTCGGATTCAATGTCCGAACCGGGAATTACCATGTCTTCAAATCAAAGGCCGTTATCGTAGCCGCTGGTGGTGCGTCGAACATTTTCAAACCACGCTCAGTAGGTGAAGGTGCTGGTCGAGTGTGGTATGCACCTTGGTCATCTGGTTCGGCGTATGGCTTGCTGATCAATGCGGGTGCCAAGATGACGCAGATGGAAAACCGTATCGTGCTGGCGCGTTTCAAAGACGGGTATGGTCCGGTCGGTGCCTACTTCCTGCATTTGAAAACCTATACCCAGAACGGTATGGGTGAAGAATATGAGTCCAAGTGGTGGCCGTCGTTACAAGAGATGGTTGGAAAGGAATATCTTGACCCGGAGGCGTCTCACCTGAGCCATCGCCCGATTCCGACTTGCCTGCGCAATCATGCCTTTATTTCAGAGGTCAATGCCGGCCGTGGTCCGATCCATATGGTGACCATGGAAGCATTTCAGGATCCGCACCTTGAGGAGATCGGCTGGCATAACTTCCTGGGCATGACCGTTGGTCAGGCGGTGTTGTGGGCTTCCACGGATGTGGACCCGAAATACGAGAATCCTGAGCTCACCACATCAGAGCCCTATGTCATGGGTTCACATGCAACGGGTTGTGGTGCCTGGTGCTCTGGCCCGGAAGACCTGTCTCCGCCTGAGTATCAGTGGGGCTATAACCGCATGACTACGGTTGAAGGCCTGTTTGGTGCCGGTGATGCTGTTGGTGGTACTCCACATGCATTCTCTTCTGGCTCGTTCACGGAAGGTCGAATTGCGGCGAAAGCCGCCTGTAAATACATTGATGATGGTAAGGCTGAGGGAATCAAGGTTTCCGAGGCACAGATTGAGCGCCGTAAAGAAGAAGTCTACAAGCCAATGGAGACGTATCGGGTTTACCGTAACGAAATTACTGCCGGGTCAGTCAACCCCAATTACATCAATCCTCGACAAGCACTCGATCGTTTGCAGAAGTTGATGGATGAATATGCCGGTGGTGTTACTGTCAGCTACATGACTAACGAAAAGCTATTGAACATTGGTCTGAAGAAACTCAAGTTACTGGAAGAGGATCTTGAAAAAGTAG
>CAYUZB010000051.1:14178-25985 GCA_964449565.1 uncultured Granulosicoccaceae bacterium
TTGAACATTGGTCTGAAGAAACTCAAGTTACTGGAAGAGGATCTTGAAAAAGTAGCCGCTGAGGATATCCACGAGCTTTTGCGAGCCTGGGAGATCAAGCATCGTCATCTTACGTCTGAATCGGTCGTACAACATACCTTGTTCCGCAAGGAAACACGTTGGCCTGGATACTATTATCGTGGCGACCATATGAAGCTCGATGATGCAAACTGGCATGTCTTGACTGTGTCCAGACGTGACCCGGAAACAGGTGAATACACGATGGAGAAAGCGCCGCTTTACCATCTCGCAAATGTAGATGGTAAGGAAGACGCAGCCTAAACCGGCTCCAATATGGGGAGTTGCTGCCAAATGGCGGCAACCCCTATCTTCAAGTCGTTATCAAGTATTTTCGCCTATCGTTTCAGTTTCAAGTCAGCGCTGCCTATGGTTTGTGCAGTATTTTTTTCTTCAGGCGTATTTGGAAACACTTTGTGTCTCCTGTCCAATTAAACCGATGAATATAATCGAGCTAACAGACGACGAAATTTTCGCGCTTTCACATCCGATGTGGGACGATCTGATCAAGTATTCCAACGAAGGTGAATACGGAAAGTTCATTCGCAATTTTTCCTATGAGCTGTTGTTTGGGCTCAATGAAATTGAGATAGGCAAGCAGTTCGCCAAAAGTGAGCTGACGAGAAATCTTGATCCAGACTACGACTGCCTGGGCCTGATACGTCGCAATGAACATGTGTCGGTGCTGTACCGAATGCGCAGTAGCAAAAAAGCAGGTGAGTGGCTGGGCAGGATGGTCCTTGGCTATAACAAGGAAGGGGAAGTCAAGATCTATGGCGCTTCCATATTTTAACGACAGCAATGAGTCTGGCCATTCATACTGTCTTATGCTTATCGATTGCAATTGCCGTGGAGTCATGTAAATGAGCGAAAGTTTGATTAAAGAACCCATTGGTGATGGAAAGCTTGTCGAGCTGACGTATAAAGTTATCGATGCCAAAACTGACAGCGTTCTGACTGAAGTAGAATTTCCTATCGGCTATGTGCATGGGGTAAATGAAATTCTCGCACCTCAAGTGACGTCCGAGCTCGAGGGTAAGCTTGCAGGTGACACTATTGATGTGCCTATAGATTGCAATAAGCTATTTGGGCCGCGTGATGAATCTCTGGTCGTCACTGATCGAATCGAGAATGTGCCAGAGGAATACCGGGTCGTTGGCATGTCCATCCTGATGGAAAACGATCAGGGTAAAAACAAAACGTTTATCGTTACCCGCGTTGACGACAAGTCCGTCACGATTGACGGTAATAATCCGCTCTGCGGTCGTGAGGTGATTTTCAAACTTACTATCGTTACGGTGCGTGATGCAAGCGATGAAGAAATGGAAATCGGTGGGCCGGTCGGTGCGGAGCCTGATATCAGCGATATCGTTGGTACTGATCAGGCTGTAAAACCTGTTTCCGGTTAGTGTTCTGACAACAGCGGTGACGTCGAGTTGGCTCATTTATATTCAGAAACCTTGCTGACACCGGGTCTTGGCGTATCTTTTCAATGGCGTCACCAGAATAATGGTCGTAGCTTGCTGGGCGTTCTTGACAAGGAGTCACCAGTGTACGGTGCGCTGGGCCGAGCTATAGATCGATTTGAACGTACCGTGTTTGAATTGAGTGTAAACAAGCCAACGTTGATCGAATGGGCGAATTCTCAAGAGACGCTGCAGGATGAAGCGGACAGACGAGAGCTGCGTCTTGGTAGTGCCCATGTTTTTCAGCAATCTATCGAGTTGCTTCAAGGCATGCAGATGATGACCGATCGCGAGGAGGATCCAGCCCGGCTATCTGCTATTCACCACAATATCGGTGATGTCATGGGTTTTATCGGTCAACGCAGCGGCAGTGTGCATTTCCTGGAACAGGCTGCCTTGTCCTATGAGCAGGCGCATGAAATTCGGACACGGGATTCCATGCCACTTGAGTGGGCACAGACTACCTGTAACCTGGCTCTGGTCATGCAGACGATAGGTGTGCTTGAGGATGATACGCAGATGCTCAAGCAGGCTTTGGCGTCCCTGAAAGAGGCCGTGAACTTGTTACCGCGCAAAGACATGGCTGACGAATGGGCGGGTGTCTTTTGCGACGTGGGTACTGTGTTGTACCAGCTTGGCACCCATCGACGAGGTGCGCGGACACTTGAGCAGTCAGTGGTCGCCTTTCGTAATGCTTTGAGTGAACGTACGTCAGACAAGAACGCCTATACCTGTGCAATAACGCAAAATAACCTTGCTGCCGCCTTGCAAATGTTCGGTGAGCGAGAAGAGGATATCGCTTCTTTGGAATCATCAATCCCGTTGTACGATGCAGCACTGAAGGTACTCAGTAATGATGCTGTACCTTTGATTTGGGCTATGGTTTCGGCGAATAAAGCTTCTGCCATGTATTCGCTTGCCGTAGAGTCTGATTATCTGGATATGGCTGAAGCTACTATTGTTGAATTTGACAAGATCTGCAAGCTGTTTGAAGGGACCGAATATAAAAACTATCATGCAAAGGCTTTGGAGCGATCACAACAAGCGCGAGAACTGGTTGCGTCATTGCAAGTCTGACAATATCCTGATCTTTACCTATGTCAATACGCAAGTATTGACGAACAATTTAAAGTTATCGAGTTAGTGTTTTTTAACATGTAAACGAGGAGTTACTAATGAGTGAACCAAAGAAAGAACGACCAATAGTACCTGAGGGTGTGACGGAGTACGTCAAGACGCGTCAGATGGATGCAAATGACAAGGGTTTTGTGGGCTACGAGACAACCTGGAAGACATTTCAAAAAGAAGTTGAATATCAGACGCCCAAGAAACCTTAGATAATTTCTTCGGGCACAATTTCATATGACCGCTGCGCGGACTACGGTTGGGCAGGTAGTAAAGATTTCAACTTGTCGAAGAGGTTTTTTTTCCTGGGGTTTTCGGGCCCCTCGGGATCTTTGGGTGGTTCTATCTCAGGTAGATTTGAAGGGTCCGGTGAAATCGAAGGATCACCGAAAACGTTTACGATAGAGTAGGTTTTTTTTTCAACGAGATCACCATCACCCTCATCGGGAATCTCGATAGACGGTATATCTTCTGTTGGCGTCTTTTCGACCGCCAGCGAGCTGTTGTGTGACATCTGCAACGTCCCTTTAAATCAATAGTGGGTTCAGAATAGGTAATTCCTACACCCATCAGCTTTTATAATGCAGCATCCGCTTGCATTTTTGCCGTGGTAATTCGCACATCCTGCAGCAATATTTGTGCGTGATGTGCAAAATATTGCGCGATGCTGTGAGAAATACCACATACAAGGCGATTACGTTTTTTTAGCTTTGGTGGATCAAAGCGCTGTTGGCGCGTTTGTTCATGCTGGAATACACTGAGCCGGTAATTATGAATGTAATCAGCTAAATGGAATTACAGGATTCGGCAGAGCGCAGGTTTTTAACCATCCTTCACTGTGATCTGGTGGAATCCACCCGCTTGGTCGATGGTCTGGACCCAGAGGAATTTCTGGCGCTGATGGAGCAGTTTCTGAGCTCGGCACATCAAGTGGTCGATAGCTACCAGGCGATTGTCGCGGGCTACACGGGAGACGGATTCGAGGCTTATTTCGGATATCCGGTCGTCAGTGAATCACCAGCGGCAGATGCAGTTAGCGCTGCAATCGAAATTGTCGAGGCGCTCGAGCAATTCAATCGTTCTGCTGAGCACACTCTTGAATGTCGAATTGGAATTGCTACCGGGCTTGTAGTGATTGGTGCTGCAAAGCGTATCGAATTTGGTCGTCGCGTGTTAGCCTTTGGCAGCACGCCTCATCTGGCTGAACGTCTTCAATCTGTCGCTGAGACGGGAACAATTGTTGTTGACAATGACACTCGGCGGCTGGCCTGCAAGCGTTTCGAATTTACGCACACCGGCGATTGGCGCTTGAAGGGATTCGAGGACGAGATTAGCGCTTATGTGGTTGTCGCACCTGTCGTAACCGTTTCCAGATTTGATTACAAGTCAGCACCTTTGACGCCAATCATCGGTCGACAATATGTGCTTGATATGTTGCAAGGGCGATGGAACGCCGTACTGGAAGGGGAGGGTCAATTGGTCTTCCTGTACGGTGAAGCCGGTATGGGTAAGTCACGTTCGATTTATGAGTTTGAAAAATTAATAGAAGATCAGGTGTTTGTCACCTACCGGTTTCAGTGTTCCAACCAACATACCTCTACCCCATTGCACCCCTGGTTGCATTATCTGATTGATCGTGCGCAGTTTCAGCCTGACGATACGCTTGAGGTTCGGCGAGGCAAGCTGCAACAGGTCCTCGGCGGAGAGTTGAACCTATCACCGGAACATCAGGACTTATGCGCCACTTTGCTCGGTGTTACTGAAAAGCATGATCAGACCCCCGTGGTCGCTGCGCCAGGCAATATGCTGTCTACGCTACAAACTGCGTTGATTGATCATGTGGTGCGTCGAGCTCAGGATGGGCCGATATTGGTTATTGTTGAAGATGAACAATGGATTGATGCGACCTCCGAACTGGGTCTCACCGAACTGGTTGATCGTTCGCTCCAAATTCCAGTTCTGGTTTGTGTCACTGGTCGGCCTGGTTCACAATCAATAACAAAGTATCCGCACGTCACAACGTTATCGTTGACCCGCCTCATTCGAAGTGAAGTACGTCTGATGGTGTCGGAGATTGCGTCTTCATTGAATCAGGATATCAACCCTGCTCTGGTTGAAAAAATTGTCGATAAATGCGACGGAAATCCTTTGTATATTGAGGAAATTTCCAGCATGTGTCTTGTGCAAAGTTCAAACAGTGAAGATACAACGTTGGATTTTCAGCGCACTGGTATAAACCAGATACCGCTGACTTTGCAAGCATCCTTGTTGGCCAGAGTTGATCGCATTGAGACAGGAAAAGACATTGCGCAACTTGCGGCTGTGATCGCGCGTAATTTTGATGAAGCCTTGCTTCGAGATACTGGTGTGCTGAGCGATATGGAGATCAGTACCGGATTAGACGAGTTGGTAAAGTCAAATATTTTGACGTGTACTGAAAAAGAGAACAATCGAGTTTATGATTTTCGTCATGCCCTTATACGAGATGCGATATACGAGAGTCTGCTGAACGATCGGAAGAAGCGGTTTCACGCGGTAATCGCGGACTGCTATGTGGCTAACAGCGATTCCAACTCTTCATTGCGTCCTGAATTGATTGCACAACACTATGATCGCGCTGATAATTGGCAACAGGCGTTCAGTTTGTGGGTCAGTGCGGGTGAGCAAACACTGCGATCAGGCGCAACCCATGAATCTGTCAGCCAACTGACTGCCGCCCTGAAATATGAATCGCTGGCGGAGCAGGATGAGTCGATGCATCACGATCTTCTGCGCATGCACATGGCCTGTGGTATTGCATTAAATGCGCTCGGAGGAGTCGGTGCTGACCCGTACCGACATTTTCATCGAGCTTCGGAATTGGCCACATCGGCCGGCGATCAGACACACGCAGCCATGGCCCTGGATTGGCAGTTCGGTGTCGATTTCAATGCAGGGAATCTTGTTCGATCAAAGAACTCGGCCCAATCCTTACGGGAGTTGGGTATTCGTAATCATCATTCCATCGCATATATTGCAGGTTCACAAGCACTCGGGATGGTGAATTTCGCGCTTGGCCGATTCGAGACCGCTGAGGAAATTTTCCTTGACTTGCTCGGCGAGAAGAATAGCATCGTATCGGATGTCCATTGTTATCCCAGCATGTCTCTTAGCTATCTGGCATGGGCACAGTACGCCCTTGGTAAATATGATTCGGCCAGAAAATCCGCCTTAAGCGCCATAGATAGTGCTCAGTACGAATCGCCACATTCCATGACGACGGCTTTGAGTAATTGCTCCTACGTGTTCCAGTGCCTGGGTGAACATCGCAGGGTTGTGACCTACACAGAACAGCTGCTAAAGCACTGCAATAAATACGGCGAATACATGTACGGTATTCGGGGAAAATTCATGCAATGTTGGCTTGATTCATTCCATTCGAAAAATGAAGCGGTACTGACGGACATGCGTGAGTATCTTTCGCTCCTGATCGAGGCGAAAGAAGAGATTGAAATGACATATTTACTGGGATTGATGACGGAAACCGAACATCGATTAGGGAGAAATTCAGATGCCAGTCGTACGCTGGAAAAGGCGTATTCGATGGTACAGAAAAACAATGAACAGTTTAATGTGCGTGAACTTGATCGCTTGAGAGATAGTATCGAGAGTGCGAATCGATATGAATCTGTCACCTGATCATCGGCAGGGGCCTTATACGTCCATAGTTTCATTCAACCTTGGAAAAAGTCAACAATGAGTGTTAAGACAGATAGGGGAAAGTTGGTTGGTAACTCTTTAGATCTCGAACAAATCGCAGCGATATTTGATGAGGCCGCCGAAGTTGACCCAACGCTGGTTGTCACACCTGGTTTATTGAAAAAACTTGCCGGAAAATATGTTCATCCAACTCGGTACAGCCGTAAACAGTGGCTCAGCGATATGGTTAATGGCGAGATGTCCTTGTTCGACACATACCCAACGCCATCGAGCGAAACGAAAAACAGTAAAGGTGGTACTGCGAAGGCGAAGCAAGCTGACTTCCTGAAGCGTTTGGCAAAATGGAATCCGGATCGTACCTTTCATGTACAAACCGGTCGAAGTGCGACAATCAAATATTTGTCATTTGCGGAAATTTATCGGCGATGGTCTGGTAATAGAGCTGTTGTCTCGGCAACTGATATACATTTACGTAAAACCACTGTCTCCAGATTGTTGGATATGGAAGCGTTGACACATCTCAATCTTCTCCCCTATGCAGATGAAGAAGCCCGTTCATTGGAAATGCTGGCCATGGTCATCAGCACACGACATAATCTTACCGACTCGCACTCCGATGACATGGATGGTAGTAATTATTGTTTTTGTGGCAAGAAACTGTGGCTGGCGTGGGATACCCACGAGGGCCACGTTAAGGGACTTGAGGATTGCGATCGGGATCATGTGCCCGGTAATGCGGCTTTTGACATGAAAACCTTCCTTTCCTTGAAGAGTGCCAAATGGTTTCTGGTTTCAGATGGACAAATGCTTTTCTTACCGGGTAACTATGCCCACAAGGTATTCACAATTGAACGCTATATTGGCGTGGGTGGGTTTTATATAACCTTACCTAACGCGCTTCGAACAGTGTCGCGATGGGAGACGATGGGGGCGAACTGGGAGACCGGTGTTGGTGATATAAGCGAAAGTCTTGAGACTGAGCAGGTCGTCGATGTGGTCGAACATACCTTACAAATGGAGTCACGTTTGCGACGCAAGGAGTTGGGTGAGGATCTTGTCAAGCCTGCATTAGAGATCTGGCGGCAGAGTCCCGCTGCAAAGCGCAAGGGAGATACTCCCGCTACGGACAAGTTGGTTTCGTTAATGGGCTGACTATCTTGGTGTGCACGATGTAAAAAAGGGAATTCATTCGCTGCGTGTGCAGGCGGTTAGACTCAATTAGGCTTGATATCTATTTCAGACAAGAATGCGATGTCGTGTATCACGTATTTTTTCGGTTTCCAGGTAATGATCCCCAAAGTTTCGAGGGATTTAAGCTCACGCGTCACAGCTTCGCGATGTGTGCTTATGCGTGCTGCAATTTCCGCGTGCGTAGGTACAGCTACGAGGTGAATGTCAGAATCGGGTTCTGATGCTTGGGAGGACTCAGCGACCGAGGCGAGGCGCAACAACTCGCAACGAATTCGCTGTGGTACTGACAATGCACTGAACTCATAGACGCGTTGCATGTTGTCTCGGACCATACTGGCGAGTCGAAACAAGACTGCATCGCGAACGGTTTGATGGTCTGTAATGATTTGTCGAAATTGACCGGCCTTCATCACCGCGAGAGTGCATTTGGTTACGGAAATACAATCGCTGCTTCGTTCCCGGTTGTCTATGGCAGACAGCTCACCGAACATCATGCCTGAGCTCAGTTCGTCGAAGTGAATCGGTTTGCCGTTGTGAGAGAAAGAGCATACGCGAACGCTTCCACTGATCAAGAAGTAGACGTCGGAATCGTTGTTCTCCGCTGAGATGATGTATTGGCCTTTTTCAACGGTTCGCTGATGAGTGTTACGCGCAATTTCATTACGCGCATCCATATCCAGCTTGCTGAAAATCTCGAATGTACCCAGAGCAATCCCTGACACAACTTGAGACTGTCCCCCCGAGTGTATCAACTTCGATTTCCTGAGCAGTATGATGAATAACGCATATTTATTTAGACGTGAAAATGTAAAGAGCTCATTTAAGCGGCTAATGCTTCTCTTGTGTGATTATTCTCACATACCAAACCGAGTGAGTTGAATTATCGTAGATTGTAGCCTGACAAGGATGTCAAGCTTCTATATTCGCGTCAAAGTTTACGCCACTGTGCTTCTGATAAGCATACCTACCCCTTCAATTGCTGACAATATATTGTCACGCGAATGTTAACTTAAGCTAAACAACCCCTCCTATGCCTGTATAAGTCTTGCTTTGTGCTTGTAAAGGGCAACAATGGCATGAGCGCGATACAAAATTTCGCGACACAAAGTTTGGTATTTTTCACGATTCGCCGATCCTATTGCCTCGATAGTGTGCTGTACAATACTGCTGCTTCAAGGATATGGCTTCCAGCCTTGTCGGTTCGTATCAATGGAAAATCCAATGCTAAACAGATCTATCGCTGTATCAGGCAAATTGCTGTTGCCCTTTCTGATGCTTACTTCCGCGATAGCGTTGGCTGCAGGTGATACGCCTGCAGCACCGGGGTCGGTTTCGGGCAACGTAGTCGGATCTACCGTGACGTTAACGTGGGAAGAGCCAGCCGATGATGACGGGGTTGTTGGCTATAATGTCTATCGTGATAATCAATACATCACCACGGTAACTGACACCCAATTTGAGGGCGCGGTTGAACCTGGTGTGTTGCATGCTTTCACTGTTGTCGCCTTCGATAGCGCGCCGCGAAATTTTTCACCTAGTTCTGAACCCATCTTTTTGCCAGAAGGGTTAATCCCTGAAGACACCACCATCCCTCCATCGATACCTACATCGCTGTCGGGTGAAATCGATGGCACGACTGTAAACTTGATTTGGGAAGCATCAACCGATGATGAGTCCGTTCAGGGTTATAACGTTTATCAGAATAATGACTACCTGACGACTGTGCTCACCCCTGAGTACACGGGCACCGTTGTGGATGGCAGCGTTTATTCCTATTTTGTCGTGGCCTTTGATGGTCGAAATAATTTCTCACCACGTTCTGATACCTTGTTTCTTCCAGACGCTGGGCCGATCGACACCTCAAGTGCGCCAGACGTACCCGCCAACCTGTCAGCAATTACTAGTGATGGTGGTGGTGAGACCTCTGTCAGCCTTACCTGGAACGAGGCAAATGATGATCGTGGTATATCTGGGTACAACATCTATGTAGATGATGCCTATCGCACGACAGTTTTCGGAACAAGTTATGACGATGTGATCCCGACAGGATCATTCAGTACTTACTCGGTTGTGGCCTTTGATATTGATGGTAATTTCTCGAGTCGAACTGAGGGTCTTTTAGTACCTGAACCATCTTCACCAATCGATCCTGATTCTCCTCCGACACAACCGCAAACTTTACTTGGAACCTCGGAAGCCGGTAGCGATGGAGATGCCATTAGCCTTAGCTGGCAAGCCTCTGAGGATAATGTTCGTGTTCTCGGATACAACGTTTACCGAAATAACAATTATGTCGATACCGTGTTGTCCTCCAACTATTCATTGATCGTGCCGACAGGTTCGATCAATAGTTTTTATGTAGTTGCCTTCGACGCACAGAACAATTTTTCCGAACCCTCTGCACCTGTTGTATTACCAGAAACTTCCGATGATCGGGTCGATGAGCCGCCAACGGTGCCAAGCGGACTGGCAGGCAGAGTCGATGAAGCGTCCGGAACGGTCGAACTTACCTGGTTACCGTCAAGTGATGACATAGAAGTGGCGGGTTACAATGTTTATCGCAACAATTCCTATGTCGATACGGTTTTCGACAATCGATACAGTGGCAGTGTGGAGCCGGGGCAAATTTATTCATTTTATGTTGTTGCTTTTGATGTCGGCCGTAATTTTTCAGCCGCGTCTGAGCGAATCAGCGTACCAGATGCCAGCAATCAGGCACCTTTCTTTGTCAATTTGTCAGATCAATTGATTGAGGCAGGACCGGTTTGGGAGCTGGTTATACAACCGCAGGATGTCGACGGAGGAGTTCCGGGACTTTTCATCAGCCGTTTACCTGAAGGTATGCGGTCAATTGACAATTTCAACGGCACCCGATCGTTAATCTGGCAGCCACTGCAACCTGACGTGGGTGAATACTCTGTACAAATCACCGCTTTCGATGCTGAAGATCCAAGCATCACGACGGTTGAGACCATCAGGCTTACCGTGGTTTTGCCGGATGATCTTTCCATCATTCCCAATCGTCCACCGACAATTGATGCGATCGATGATTTTGTTGTTCGGGCCGGTGATTCCATCGTGTTGCGGGTTAAGGCGAATGACGCAAACGGGACTATTCCGAGCCTGAACATTCTGAATCCGCCAGCGGGTTCAAGTTTCAACGCGCTTGATAGTGATCCTCGTGTCAGGGAGCTGAGGTTCGAGAGTACTGCGGCTGACCTTGGCACTGCTGTTTACAACTTTATGGCAACGGATTCAGACGATGCTTCGTTGACCGCGAACGGTTCAGGTGAAATCGAATTTCGTAACGCTGCGGATTTCACACGACAGGGCAGTAGACTCAGGGACTTGGCAGAGCAGGCCGGTATACAGTTTGGCTTTGCTTCTTTACTTGAGTATACCTCGCGTCCAGACGGTCACTTGTATGGCGATATTGCGGCCGAGGAGTTCAATCTCGTGACGCCTGAAAACTCGATGAAGTGGGGTTATATCAATCCTGATCCGGGTAGATATCGCTTTGAGGATGCAGATCAGTTGATGATCTATGCAGCTGAGAACGGTATGGATGTGCACGGTCATGCCTTGGTCTGGTACACACAGTTGCCGCAATGGGTCATAGAGTCTGAGACGGCTGAGCGTGAAACTCTGATGAATGAGTTTATCGATACCATGACCGCTCGCTATTCTGATGTTGCAATCTGGGATGTGGTCAATGAAGCCTTTGAAGATGATGGTAGTTTCCGCAATTCGATCTGGTTTCAGGCGATGGGTGAATCGCACATTGACAGGGCATTTATAAGAACACGTGCTGGAGATCCGGATGCGGTGCTCATCTATAACGACTACGATGTTGCCCAGGGTGGTGCAAAATCAGATGCCATGTATGCGCTCGTATCTCGCTTGGTTAGTGAGGGTGTACCCATAGATGGCGTTGGTTTCCAGATGCACATTGATACGGACTTCAACGAATTTGACGCGGTGGCCAGTAACTTCCAGCGCTTTGCTGATCTTGGGGTCGATATCTATATCACTGAACTGGATGTGAACATGCAGCCAGGTGCTACTGAAGATGATCAGGCTTTGGTCTTTGCCAACACGGTGCAGGCCTGCCTTAATCAGCCTGCCTGCAAGGCGACTCAAATTTGGGGATTTACTGATCGTTACTCATGGCGTCTACCCAATACGCCTTTGGTATTGGATAGATACTATCAAACGAAACCTGCTTATGAGGCTTTGCAAGGAGTGCTTGGCGGCGATCGATAACTGGGC
>CAYUZB010000052.1:0-25903 GCA_964449565.1 uncultured Granulosicoccaceae bacterium
TGGTTCTGGATGATCAGACCATAACCGCGCATATCAAACGTATTCGCGCGAAGTTCATGATTGTCGACAAGGAGTTCACCGCGATTCAAACCGTTTATGGTTTGGGTTATCGCTGGATGGACACTTTGTTGTATTAGCCAGTACGCAAAGGTCGCGGTCTTGAAACCATGAAACTTCGTACACAAATGTTGCTCGCCTGTGCACTGACGCTGCTTGTACCGATAGTCGGGTGGCATAGTGCCAAGCAGCTGTATGCCACCTTACAACAGACTCGCATTGACGAGCAATCGTTGAAAGTGCTGAATTTGCGTGTGGCTATTGATGAGTCCGAAGAATTGGACAGCTTGTTCAAAGAGGGCTACAGACCTGCATCCAGTAGTGACTGGTATGCAGAGACGTCGCGTTATCCAATTTTTATCGATGGGTATAGCGACGATTGGCGGAATCTAACCCATACCCCGCTTGAATTCATGAACGAAGGCGATAATAGTCGTATGCGCGTGCGCTTTGCGCGCTACGAACAACGTCTGTTTATCTATGCGGAAATACACGACGACAACGTTATCTATCATAAGCCGCCCCTGATACCGTTTAATGCCGGGGAGGGTGAAGTTCCCGATGCGGCGACACGTCTTGTAAACGGCGATGCGGTTGAGATTCTGATTGGGCCAACAGATGGAAATTGGCAACACGGCTTGTTTCGGGCGATCGCACCTGGGCCTTTGTCGGCATTGAATGCATCCTTTAGTCGTTTGGCTAACGAGCGTGAACGCAGCCCTGGTCAAAATCTATCAAGCTGGCGGGGTGTCTGGATCAAGAATAGTCAGGGATATCAACTTGAGATAGAAATGCCTTTACCACCGTTCGGAACGGCCGTGGGAATTGCAGCTATTAATGTTGACCATAACGGTGCGAAGCGTGATAGCTGGGTTGGTTCTTTGTCACCAAAGACCATGCGCTCATGGTTTCGACGAAAACCAACGGCAACCACACTGTCGTCAGCTGCTGCCGGCACAGGTTCGCTTTTTTATACCAGCAGGGCTGCGCATGAGAGATTGGCTGCGTGGGTGACACCCGGAATACGGGCGCGTCTTTATGATCGTCAAGGGCGCTTGCTGTCCGATGTCAACGAACTATACGTTGACGATGATGAGCTTGACTATATACAGAGCGATGGTTCTGGTTCTGAACGTTTAGATCGGCGCGCAGTTGACCCGGTGGCAAGCACGAGCATTCTTGATACGGTCCTGTTCAGATTGTTTGCCTGGTTTGCCGCAGGCGAATTACCTTTGCTCGCAGATTACGATCCTGCTTCAGTGCCATTGCATCTGTCTGTGGAGCAACGAAGTCGTATTGATCCGGATGCGCCTACCTCTCGTTATGTCAGCGATGAAAATGACCGGGTATTGGGGTCACTGCTCGCCATAGGCAGTGAGATGCCGGATGCCTATCTCTTGTATGAAAGTAATGAAGAACACGCGTCAGCCTACGCCGGTAGTCAGCTGGCTCGCCTGTTCAGTCTGTTGCTGTTTGTCAGTCTGCTGACCGGTGTGGGCTTGTTGATATTTGCTACCAGCCTATCTCTCCGAATCCGTCGATTGTCGCATCAAGCCCAAAGAGCGGTTAGTGAGGACGGGCGAGTCTTTGGTTTGTCTGGTAGCGACGCGCGCGACGAGATTGGTGATCTGTCGCGCAATCTGTCATCACTGCTCGCCAGGTCGGCCGCTTACACGGATTATCTTGAGGCTTTGTCGAGCCGACTGTCTCATGAGCTGCGTACACCTTTGTCTGTGGTCAAGACCTCGATCGAAAATCTTGACCGGAACCAGCTTGATCTTGAATCGCAAACATTGATTGACAGGGCCAGCGGTGGCGCTGATCAGCTCGGAGCTATTATTCGTGCACTGGTTGAATCAACCCGCCTGGAACAAACGGTACAGCGAGCCGAGATGTCAGCGGTCGATATGCAGGCCTGGGTGGATGGTTCCTTGAGTCGGTATCGGCAGGTATACCCGTCAATTCGATTTGCAACGGTTGCGGCAAAATTCGAACTTGACGAAGCGTCCTTGCGCCTACCCATACCGGCGGTGTCGATAATGGCCTCCCCTGAACTTTTGCAACAAGCGCTCGACAAGCTGATTGATAATGCGGTCGATTTCAGTAGCGATGGCGATATTCGAATCGTTGTTTCTCTGGGTGGAACGGATTCCGAGCCTCAGTTGACACTGGCAGTGGCCAATCGGGGACAGGCCATTGATCCGGCACGTCTGACGCAATTTTTTGATCCGATGTATTCGGAACGGACGAGCGATTCATCTACCATGCATCTGGGTTTGGGCTTGTATATCGTGCGCATGATTGCCGAGGCTCACGGTGGTGTACCGATTGCGCAAAATCAGTCTCCTTGGGTGATGATTGGCATGCGTCTGCCGGTGGCTTACATGAGACAATAGGGCATGAGAAACAGCAACCGCACTGATGCCTCACCCATTATCTCGATCCGAGGCCTCAAGAAAACCTACAAAGGGGGGCATGAGGCGCTCAAAGGTATTGATCTCGATATACAGGCGGGTGAAATTCTAGCTTTACTGGGCCCCAACGGCGCTGGCAAAACTACCCTGATCTCATTGATCTGTGGGCTAGTCAATCCGACTGCCGGAAGCGTCAAGGTGGGTGGTCACGACATCATCGATGACTTCCGAAAGACAAGGGAACTGATCGGCCTGGTACCACAGGAATTGACGCTCGGTGCGTTTGATCTTGTCGCCAACACGATCAAGTTCAGTCGTGGGCTATTCGGTAAAGCACCGGATGAGTCATATATTGACAAGCTCCTGGCGGATTTGAGCCTCGCTGACAAGAAAAACAATCTGGTTCAGCAGCTTTCTGGTGGCATGAAACGACGCGTATTGATAGCCAAGGCACTGGCTCATGAACCGCGTATCCTATTTCTGGATGAGCCAACTGCGGGTGTTGATGTGGAGCTTCGCAAGGACATGTGGGCACTGGTGGAACAACTGCGCGCTGATGGTGTGACCATCGTCCTGACGACTCACTACATCGAAGAGGCTGAGGAAATCGCTGACCGAGTAGGTGTCATCAGCGATGGGCGATTGCTGGTGATCGACGACAAGGAAAACCTGATGCAGTCGTTAGGCAAGAAGCAATTGGTTGTTGATTTACGCCAGGCGGTTGAGACATTACCAGCGTCGCTTGCTGAATTTGATCTGGTGTTGTCCAACGATGGACAAAGGATTACTTATACGTTTGACACCCAGCAGGAACGCACTGGTATAACGCCGCTATTACAGGCGATTACCGCGGCTGGGCTTTCGCTGAAAGACTTGCAGACCACGCAAAGTTCGCTCGAGGACATCTTCGTCAATCTGGTGCAGGCGCAATCATGAACGTTCAGGCGATCAAGACCATCTATCACAATGAAATGCGCCGTACGCGTAACACATTGATGCAAAGCATAGCGTCGCCGGTCATATCGACCGTATTGTATTTTGTTGTTTTTGGATCGGCGATCGGTTCGCGTATTCAATCGATTGAAGGGGTCAGCTATGGCTCTTTCATCGTGCCTGGGCTTGTCATGCTGTCCTTGTTGACGCAAAGCATATCCAATGCATCGTTCGGTATTTTCTTCCCCAAATTTACGGGTACGATTTACGAGATCATGTCAGCCCCTGTCTCATTTTTTGAAATCATTGTAGGCTTTGTCGGGGCTGCGGCGACAAAGTCCCTGATTATCGGTACGATCATTCTCATCACAGCGACGTTTTTTGTCGACCTGAGAATCGCCCATCCATTCTGGATGCTGGCGTTTCTCTTGTTGACCTGCATCGCGTTCAGTTTGTTTGGATTCATCATCGGCCTGTGGGCTGACAATTTTGAGAAATTACAATTGATTCCCTTGCTGGTAATTACGCCACTGGTGTTCCTGGGTGGCAGTTTCTATTCGGTGAGTATGTTGCCACCGTTCTGGCAAAAAATTACCTTGCTGAATCCGGTCCTGTACTTGATCAGCGGATTTCGCTGGAGCTTCTTCGAAGTCTCTGATGTTGGTGTTGGACTCAGTCTGGCGATGATCCTTTTATTTTTGCTTAGCTGCATCCTTATTGTCTGGATCATGTTCCGGACTGGCTACAAGCTCAAGCAATAACAGTTTTTTTATATTTATATTGGAACCTCAATAATGAGTAGCAAAGCGGAAGTCGTTAACAATGATCTGGCGCGTGCCAGTTTTTTCAAGCGTGATCTCAATGATGCGGATCCCGCGATCATGGCAGCGATCAACAATGAATTGGGTCGCCAACAGCATGAAATAGAACTCATCGCTTCGGAAAACATCGTGTCAGCCGCGGTCATGCAAGCGCAAGGCTCAGTCATGACCAACAAGTATGCGGAAGGGTATCCAGGCAAACGATACTACGGTGGGTGTGAACATGTTGATTCTGCCGAAACGCTTGCTATCGATCGGGCCAAGGAGCTGTTCGATTGCAGCTTCATCAATGTACAACCACACTCGGGTGCACAGGCGAATCAGGCTGTGTTCCTCGCCTTGCTCAAACCCGGTGCGACATTCATGGGTATGGACCTCGCTGCCGGTGGTCATCTGACCCATGGCTCACCGGTCAACCAGTCTGGAAAATGGTTCAATGCGGTAACCTATGGTGTTGATGAAAAAACACACCAGATCGATTACGACTTGATGGAAGCTCAGGCACTTGAGCATAAGCCGGATCTGATTATTGCGGGTGGCTCGGCCTATCCACGGATTATCGACTTTGCGCGTTTTCGTAAAGTGGCTGATCGAGTTGGTGCAATCTTCATGGTCGACATGGCACACTTTGCCGGGCTGGTTGCCGCCGGCAAGCATCCCAATCCGCTGGATCACGCGCATGTCGTTACAACTACTACACACAAGACATTGCGTGGACCACGTGGCGGCATGATCCTGTCGCGGGATGAGGATCTGGGCAAGAAGATCAACTCGGCGGTGTTTCCGGGGCTGCAAGGTGGACCGCTCATGCATGTGATTGCAGCCAAGGCAGTGGCTTTTGGTGAAGCACTGAATGATTCGTTCAAGGATTATCAACAATCGGTTATTGATAATGCCCATATGCTTGCAAAGACATTGGTAACTGGTGGTCTGCAATTGGTGTCCGGTGGAACGGATACGCATGTGTTACTCGTCGATTTGCGCTCGAAGGGTGTGACCGGCAAGGCTGCCGAAGCGGCGCTTGGACGAGCAGGTATCACCTGTAACAAAAACAGTATCCCGTTCGATCCCGCGTCCCCGTTTGTCACATCAGGTATTCGGCTGGGTACCCCTGCCGCGACCACACGCGGTTTTGGTACAGATGAATTTCTTACCGTTGGTAAATTGATTCTGCGGGTTATCGAAGGCCTCGCCGACAATGGCGAAAGCGGTGGCAATGATGCTGTCGAAAAAGCCGTGGAAGCGGAAGTCAAGGCCTTGACTACGCGCTTCCCGATATACGCCTGAGACTCGTTTGAGTCGTTCGGACGCAGAACTTGCCATAGTTACCGGTGCCCATCAGGGCATCGGACTGGCAATTGCTCGTGCGCTTGCTACATCCGGGCGTTCAGTGGCGGTTGTGGATGTCAAAGAGGCGATAAACCATGAACACTTCCTGCAGCAGTTTCCACAAGGCTCGGATGTTTGTTACTTCAACGTCGATATCACTAACGAGAAGCAAAGCCCTGGCTTCTTCGATAAGCTGGCTCAGCACTTTGGGCGGCGAGCATCCATTCTCGTCAACAATGCTGCCGTGCAATATTGGGCACCACTTCTGGAGCTGTCGGTCGAACAATGGCGGCACACGCTGGACGTCAATCTGACCGGCAGTTTTCTGATGACCCAGGGTTTTGCGCATGCGTTTGCGTTGGACGATACCCTGGAGCAGGGAAGCATCATCAATCTTGGCTCCGGTTGCAATCATCTGGCATTTCCATCGCTGGTCAGTTACACCGCCTCGAAAGGCGGGATTGAAATGCTCACCAAGTCTGCGGCTCTGGAGTTGGGGCCGCTAGGCATTCAAGTGAACTGCATAGCGCCAGGTGCGATAGAAACCGAACGCACCAAATCCGAAACGACAGGCTATGCCGAACGTTGGTCGCCACTGACTCCGCAGCGCCGCGTCGGACAGGTTGACGATATCGCTGATGCGGTGCTGGCCTTATGTCAGCCCGGTATGCGTTTTGTCTCAGGTCAAACCCTGGGTGTGGATGGCGGTTTGTTCAGCCGGGCGATCTGGCCGGAAGATTACTGATGCTTGTGACTGAGTGCATTGGACATGAGTAATGACGATTACGATGCGAAGCTTGAAAAAGCGCTCATGGAATTGCACGAGAAGAAAGTCCCCAAGATGCGTTACCGCACACCGATGTTCCGTATCCTCAGGATGTTTGGGGTGAAGATAAAACCCCAGTTTTATTATCCGGATATTCCTTATTTTCTATGTTGTACTGGCTACTTTTCTATGTGGTGGGGCGTATTGATGTGGGTAGCGTTCTTGCGCTCGCGTGATCTATCGGTGAATTGGGCCGTCGGCATCGCGTTGTTGGCAGGTGTTCTGTTTGGCTTGGCTATGGTTGCTATCAATGTGTATTACCGCAGGCAATACGAATTGACTCCTTGGGATGAGCTTTGAGAACACAGTTAACCGATACGGACTAAGAGGTGTTTTCAGTTGCTACCGTTGTCTGAAGCGTTGCAATTCCCGCCGCTTTAAGCTCGCGTGATCGATCGATAGTCACGGTCAGCAGGATGACAGGGGCAAGCCCAACCACGACAATCAACAATGCACCGAGCGCTGCCTGCCCAATCAATTCGTCTGAGGCATATTGATAGACATGCGTTGCCAAGGTGTCGAAATTGAAGGGTCGTAATACCAAGGTTGCAGGGAGTTCTTTCATGCAATCAACGAACACAACCAATGCGGCGGTTAATACACCACCTTGCATCAATGGCAGGTGGATTTTTCTGAGGATAGTGCCGGAGGAATGCCCTAATGAGCGGGCTGCGTCATCCATATGTGGGCTGATCTTGCGCATGCTGGCATCCACCGATCCGTAGGCCACGGCCAAAAAACGTACGGTGTAGGCGAACACTAATGCGAACACCGTTCCGCTCAAAAGCAAACCCGTCGAGATGTCAAAGTGCTTGCGCAGAAAACCATCAAGTGCATTGTCGAATGCGGCGAAAGGGATGATGACGCCAATAGCGAGTACGGCACCGGGAACCGCATAGCCAAGACTGGAAATATTGATGCTCGTGCGTAACACTCGAGTAGGGTGTAGTCGTTGACTGTAACTTAGCAGTATGCCGACAAGTACCGCACTGATTGCGGCGGTCGCCGAGAGTAGCACCGAGTGCATGGCGATCGTTCTGAAGTCACTATTCCAGGAATCGGAGAAATACTCGATCGCATAGTCAACGAGTACCCAGGCAGGGATCAGAAATCCCAACAACACCGGAAGCAGGCAGAACACGGTGGCCGCAGCAGCTCGTCGACGTGTCAATGTGTGGCGTGTCAGGGGGCGAAACCGCGTTGCGGTCGGTTGAAAGTTCTCTCGCTGTTTGCGAGAAACCTTTTCCATGCCAATCAGCATCATGACAAAGATCAACAAAAGACTGGCAATCTGTGCGCCGCCACCGAGATTGTTCATGCCCAGCCACACATCGTACAAACCGGCTGTCAGTGTTCGAACCGCGAAATAGTCAACCGTACCGAAATCGTTAAGCGTTTCCATCAATGCCATGGCAAGACCGACGATGATGGCGGGACGAGCCATTGGCAAGGCAACTTTCAAAAAGCGCTGATGCGAATTGCCGCCAAGCACGCGTGCCGCTTCGAGAACTGATGCTGACTGTTCAAGAAAGGCTGCTCGGGCGAGTAAAAAGACATAGGGGTACAACACCAGCGTCAGCATGGATATCGCGCCCGGCAAGCTGCGAATGTTGGGGAACCAGTAGTCGCTGGCGAGTTTCCAACCAAACAGGGCTCTTAGTGATGACTGTAAGGGGCCTGCGTATTCGAGAAGATCAGTGTAGACATACGCGATGACATAAGCCGGAACGGCAAACGGTAACAATAAAGCCCAGTTGAATATTGCGCGACCGGGAAATTCATAGTGGGTCACTAGCCAGGCCGAGCTCACACCGATAAGGAGTGTACCGACGGCGACGCCGATCATCAGGGCAAGCGTATTGAAGATGTAACTGGCTAATACCGTATTGACCAGGTGTGGCCAGATATTTTCGGCCGGGTTGAAGGCTAGCCAGACAACCGACAACAGTGGCAGGCAGACGATGGCAGCTGTCGCCATCGCAAAGTATGACCAGATGCGTGAGGAGCGCGATACGGTGGCAAGTCGATCCTGTCCTGTTGGAGACGATACGTTGTCGTCGTCATTTTGTTTATCGACACGGATTTGCTGGTAGCGGATTTCCGGTATGCGTACGTTTTCAGCATCCGGGTGCACGGCCGTGTTGAGCAATCGATGGGTATCGATGCTGCCACCCGGCCAGCGCACCCGTCGGGGCATGCTGGTGTAGCTCGTGCTGGATCCCCAGCGTGCTCGCGCACGGCCGTGGACTGCGCTACCACGACTCATGATCAGCCGTCGTAGTTGACCGTATCGACAAGCTTGCTGGCTGTGGCTCTATGTTTTGCCACCTCGGTCAGGCTTAACTCATCGGTCTTGAATTCACCCCAGGAGGACACCAGCTCGGATCGCTCTACCGACGGTTTGACTGGAAACTCATGGTTACGCATCGCGTAGATAGCTTGTGCTTCGTCGCTTGCGAGATATTCCATGAGCCTCAAGGCATTGTCTTGATTGGGCGCGGCATTAGTCATGATTACACCACTGATGTTCATATGGGTGCCGCGATCAGCTTGATTGGGAAAGACAATATTCACCGTCTTTGCAGCGCCAGCCTGTTCGGGGTCAGACAACATGGCACCCATATAGTAGGAATTGATCACAGCTACATCGCATTGGCCTTCGGCGATCGCTTTTACTTGTGCTCGGTCATTACCTTGAGGCTTGCGTGCAAGGTTGGACTTGACGCCGCGTAACCATTCACTTGCTTTGGCCTCGCCGTGATGCGCGACAATGGATGCAATCAGTTCGACCATGTATTCATGCTTGCCACTTCGGGTGCAGATGCGGCCCTTGAGTTTGGGCTTGGCTAGATCTTCATAGCTGTTCACAACGCCTTCGGCTACTCGCTCTTTGGCAGTAACGATGATGCGAGCTCGATTGGTCAGGCCAAACCAGTGGCCATCGGGATCACGATAGATGTCCGGGATATTGTCGTTCAATGTCTCGCTTACCACGGCCTGCGTGACGCCAGCTTTTACCGCGCCTGCAAGACGGCCGACGTTTGTGACGAGAAGAAGATCGGCAGGGCTGTTGCGGCCTTCGTTCTCAAGACGCTCCAACAAACCTTTTTTCGCAAACACCGTGTTGACCTTGATTCCTGTATTGGCTGTGAACGCATCGAACAGCGGGTCGGTCAGAAACGGTTGGCGGTAGGAGTAAACATTGACCTCTTCGGCGGCGAGGGCACTAGTGGCAACAGTAGCGAAGGTCGATGCGGCTACCAAACCGATCAACAGACGGGTTTTCAATGCAAAGCTTTTGCAGTGGCGCATGAATAATGAACTGGATTTGAACGGAAGTTGGCGTTGAGCGTAATACGAATTATTCTTATTAACAACCACGGAAAAATAGTGGGTATTTCCTACTAAAACAGTCGGTTTATTATTCCCTTAAAAATCAGTTGCTTGAAGCGTTTTTTTGATGGGCTCGAGTTCTGAGTAAGCCGCCTCGCGGGGCGAAAAGAAAGGTCACTATGAAGAGACCAGTCAGGATCACAACAATGGTGGGTGCCGGTGCGCTATCGATGTGGTAGCTCAGCAGAATGCCAGCGAAGGTTGAAAAAGCGGCGATGATGATAGCCCACCACATCATCAATTCGAAGCGCTGGGTCAGGAGAAATGCAATAGCGCCAGGTGCGATCAACACAGCAATCACCAGAATGATTCCAACGGCTTTTATAGCGGCGACGATCAGCAGTGACAGCAAGGCCAGAAGACCATAGTGCATTAGCTTGATGTTCAGGCCAACGACTCTGCCGTGTTGTGGATCAAAGGCAAAGACCAGTAAGTCGCGGCGCTTGATCACGACAATGGCAAGCACGGGTAGTGTCATCAACGCTGTCATGCCGATGTCTCGCCAACTTATGCCAAGCATGTCACCAAACAGGACCTGATCAAGGTGCAAGTCAGTTTCTATTTTTGTAAAAAGGGCGAGTCCCAGTGCAAACATGCCACTGAAAACAATTCCCATCACAGTGTCTTCTTTTAGTCGACTGTTGTTACTCACATAACCGGTTGCGATCGCACACAACATACCGGCAACAAAGGCACCCAACAGTACCGGTATACCAATAATGTAGGCGATGACGATGCCAGGGAGTACGGCATGTGACACTGCATCGCCCATCAACGACCAGCCTTTGAGTACCAACAGGCACGACAATGCGGCGGCAGCCGTTGACACCAACAAGCCAATCAACAGCGCTTGCTGCATGAAATCCAGACTAAGCGGCTCTGTAAAGAATTCAATCACGATTGTCGCTCGACAGTGCCAGTGGCTATGCGTTCAGCGGCGCGACGACGATTGGCAAACACACCATGCTTTGGTCCAAAGAAAAAGGCGATGAGAAACAACGCTGTTTGCAGCAGCACAATGACAGCACCTGTTGAACCGTCGAGAAAATAACTCAGATAGGCACCTGTCGCGCTGGTAAAAACACCCAGAGCCACACTGATTTGCAACAGGCGGTCAAAGCGATCTGCCAACAGGTAGGCGGTAGCTCCCGGTGTGACAACCATCGCAATGACCAGAAATGCGCCGACAGTTTGCAAGGCGGCGACAGTTGAAGCACTTAAAAGGGTAAAGAAAAGTACCTTCAGAAAGTTGATGCGAAAGCCAATCGAGCGGGCATGGGTTTCGTCAAAGAACACCACCATGAAATCCTTCCAAAAAACCAACAAACAGACGAGGGTGATGAGGCCAATGATGACCAACTGAATGGCGTCGAATGGTGTAATCGCGAGAATATTGCCAAACACGATGGTTTGTATATCGACGGACGTAGGTGACAGCGATGCCATGAACAAACCAAGACCAAAAAAGCCTGTGAAGATCAGGCCGATAACGGCATCGGTCCTCAGATGTGATCGCTGCGTGATGAACAACATCGCAGCCGCCGCCAAACCACCAGAAATGAAAGCACCCAGTGAATAGGGAATGCCAAGCATATAAGCCCCTGCCACACCGGGGACAACAGAGTGCGATAAAGCGTCTCCTATCAGTGACCATCCTTTGAGCATGAGGTAGGCGCTGAGAAAAGCACATATAGCGCCGACCAAAGCACTACACCAGATGGCATTGACCATATAGGCGTAGCTGAATGGTTCAAACAACAGGTTCACGACTAGCCATTGCTTGGTGGTTGCTCATCTTCGTCGCCATAAAGTACGAACGGTCGTTCATCATCGGTAATGACGGTGACCTGACGTTGATCATCGTCATCGTGCAAGTCGGTACCTCCCAGAACATGAAATCGTAGTGTGCCGCCAAAGGCTTGTTGCAGGTTTTCCTGCGTGAAGACCGTTTCTGTTTGACCGTAATCCAGTATCTCGCGATTGACGAGAACAACCTGATCGCAAAACTGCGGCACGCTACCTAGATTATGTGTCGATACAAGCATGACTCGCCCTTCGTCACGTAATTCTCTGAGCAAGGTTATGATGGCTTCTTCTGTTGTCACATCTACGCCGGTGAAGGGTTCATCGAGCAGAATGACCTGGCCTTCTTGTGCCAGCGCTCGAGCGAGAAAAACGCGTTTTTTCTGCCCCCCGGACAGTTCTCCGATCTGACGTTTGCGAAAGTCGCTCATATGTACCCGCGCCAATGCCGCGTCGACCTTTTGATGATCGATAGCACTGGGTCGTCTGAAAATTCCCATATGACCGTAACGGCCCATCATGACGACATCCTCGACCAGTACCGGGAAATTCCAGTCGACTTCTTCATTTTGCGGCACGTAGGCAACCGTGTTTCTTTTGAGCGCGCGGCCGGCGGGGTGACCCAGTATGGATACTGAGCCTAATGCTAACGGGACAAGGCCCATGATGGCCTTGAAAAGCGTTGATTTACCGGAACCGTTGACACCCACCAGCGCGCAAATGGAGGATGTGGGTATCTTGAAACTTGCCTTGTTCAGAGCGACAGTGCCGTTTCGGTAGACAACGGTCAGATCTGTCGCATCAATTCCATGACCGGCCACTTCCTGTGCCTGATTTTTGCGAATGACTCGCAAGTCATTCATTGGGCTGAGAGGCCTTCGGCGACCGTCTTGATTGTCTCTTCAAGCAGGTCGAGATAGGTCGGCACCGGACCGTCCGCGTTGCTCAGTGAATCGACATACAACACACCACCATACGCTGCGCCTGTCTCACGAGCCACTTGCTGCGCCGGTTTAGCCGAGACCGTGCTTTCGCTGAAGATTACCGGTATATCGTTCGCGCGAACGGTATCGATGACTTTCTTCACTTGTTGCGGCGTGCCTTGTGAATCAGCATTGATTGGCCACAGGTACAACTCCTGAAGATCAAATTCGCGCGCAAGGTAACTGAATGCGCCTTCACTGGTCACCAACCAGCGACGTTCGGTCGGGATGTCCTTGAGAATGTCGCGTAACGGTTCAATGGTTGCACTGATCTTCGCCTTGTATGCCTTGGCATTTTCTCGATAAATATCGGCATTATCAGGGTCGATGGAAATCAAGGCGGCTTCTATATTGTCGATGTAAACCAGTGCAACCGAAGGACTCATCCAGGCATGTGGATTCGGTTTTCCATCATAGGGACCTTCCCCAATACTGATGGGTTCGACACCTTCGCTCAAGATGACACTCGGCACACCTTTGAGTCGTTGTAGAAATTTCTCGAACCACAGCTCTAGATTCAACCCGTTCCACAACACGAGATCGGCTTTACGCGTGCGGCCAATGTCTTTGGGCGTGGGCTGGTAGTTGTGAATTTCGGCGTTGGGTTTGGTCACCGACACTACTGTTGCTGCATCTCCGGCAACATTCTCCGCCATATCCTTGAGGATGGTGAACGTGGTGACGACCGTGATCTTGTCTTTGGCGTCGGCACTTTCGGGTATCCACAGCAAGCCTGAAACCACAAGCAGAGCGGTTAGTGGAGCTGCTATCAGGGTTCTACAGACACGATTCACAATTATTTCCAAAAATTAGCCTTGGCTTAGTTTATACATCTTACTTAAAAATACAAGATCGTGGCATAATTTGATTGTGATTCCCTGTGAACAAGAGTCCCCCCCAGATGAGTAGTGATCGACTGCATCGTCCTCTCGAGGAGCCGGATGCGCAGGCGGAGGTGTTTGCCGGTGTCCGGCAAGCGCATCAGATGGAATCGACCGAGGATTATGTCGAACTGATTGATGATCTGATTCGCAGTCAGGGTGAGGCGCGTCTGGTTGAAGTGGCTGAGCGCCTGGGCATCTCGCAACCGAGTGCGAGCAAGACTTTAGCCCGCTTGCAACGTGAGGGGTTTGTGACCAGCGAGCCGTATCGATCCATCTTTCTTACCGAGGCGGGAAAACAACTGGCCGATGAAAGTCGTGCTCGTCATGATCTGGTATACCGTTTTCTATTGGCTATCGGTGTGTCCGATGAAACGGCCAGGCGTGATTCGGAAGGGGTGGAGCATCATGTGTCGCAGGAGACCCTGGATGCTTTTAAAAAAATCATTAACGCCGAAGAAAAAAAGGGCTGAATCCGTCCGTGAAAATAACGATGATACGCCCTGACGACTGGCATTTGCATCTTCGCGATGGCGAGATGCTTGAAGCAGTAGTCGCCGCCAGTGCACGTGATTTTGCGCGAGCCATCATCATGCCCAATCTGGTGCCTCCGGTGGTCACTGGTGCTGATGCCGAAGCCTATCGTGGGCGTATCAACAAGGCTGTTGCGAAGGCTGGATTAGCATCAAGCTTTACACCTTTGATGACGCTGTACCTGACGGAGCAAACTGACCCCGCTGACGTCATTAAGTCTGCCGCCTCAGGTTTGATTACGGCGGTGAAGCTCTATCCTGCCGGTGCCACGACCAACTCTGCATCAGGTGTTACGTCAATTGACAAGGTCATGCCGGTACTCGAAGCCATGGCTGAGAGTGGCGTCATGCTATGTGTACATGGTGAAGTAACTGACGCTGACATCGATATTTTTGATCGCGAAGCTCGGTTTATCGAGACTGTGCTTGATCCCTTGCGCAATCGATTGCCTGAACTCAAGGTTGTGATGGAGCATGTGACAACGGCTGATGGGATCGATTATGTACGGCAGTCGTCGAAGAATCTTGCTTGCACGATTACGACGCATCATTTGATGATCAATCGTAATCATTTGCTCGTCGGCGGAATACGACCTCACTATTACTGCTTGCCGGTGGCCAAACGTGAAAGCCATCGGCTGGCGCTAGTTGCAGCGGCCACCAGTGGAGACGCGCGTTTTTTCCTCGGCACTGACAGCGCCCCCCATGTGAAATCGCAAAAGGAGAGTGCTTGTGGGTGTGCCGGTGTCTTTAATGCGGGTAATACCATGTCCTGTCTGGCAATGGTGTTTGAGGAAGCCGGTGCGCTTGATAAGCTCGAAGCGTTTACTTCAAACAATGGCCCAGACTGGTACGGACTGCCGCGTAATAGTGACACCATCACACTTGAAAAACGCGATGAGCCCTTAAGCATCACACCGCCGCTTGTGGTCGGTGATGATGTTGTGGTGACGTTTGATCCGGGCAGGCCGGTACACTGGCATGTTGTCCCTTGATTGTCTTCTGGACTGCTTTGTGTACCATCATTTACTTTCCCAAGATCGTCTTGGAGTAGTCTCTGAGACGAAACTTTAGCTGAGCAAATTGCATCCATGTTTTCTACCTCATTTGCCGAACGTGATGAGATGGCCGCGCTGACGGCCCGCATGCTTTTCGAGATTGAAGCCGTGCATTTCCGGTCTGACGAGCCATACATCTTCACCTCAGGTCTGGCAAGTCCGGTTTATATCGATTGCCGGAAACTGATTTCCTATCCGCGCATTCGATCGACCTTGATGGACTTCGCCGTTTCCAATCTGGTTCGAGATGTGGGCTTTGAGGCCTTTGATGCCGTGGCTGGTGGTGAAACTGCGGGAATCCCGTTTGCCGCATGGATTGCCGATCGCCTGCAGTTGCCGATGCAGTACGTGCGCAAAAAACCCAAAGGCTTTGGTCGAGATGCGCGCATAGAAGGCGACATCAAAGACGGTCAGCGGGTTTTGCTGGTGGAGGATCTGACCACTGACGGTGGTTCAAAACTGAGCTTTGCTGAAGCCATTCGCGAAGCAGGTGCAGAAGTCAGCCATACCTTGGTGGTGTTCTATTACGACATCTTCAAGGAAACCCCTGCGAATCTCGATAAAGCTGGTTTGCAACTTCATTACCTGGCCACTTGGTGGGATGTACTTGCCGAGTCGCGACGAGCGGGTAACTTCAGCGAAGAGACACACATTCAGGTCGAGGCTTTTTTAAACGATCCGATCGCCTGGTCCGAAAAGAACGGTGGGAAGTACCAGCCAAAATCTGTCTGACCGTCTCGTCTTGAGACTGGTATTTCCGGTATTGATAGCTAATGTTGGGTATTGATTGGTAGTGCAAGAGCAGGGGCGAAGAGTATCGCCCCTGTCTGTATCCAAACTACTTGCTGTGGTTTATTGAGTCGAATCGGCAGCTTTAGCAGCTTCAACAACTTCTGCATCAAAGCGTCCACCAGCCAAGGTGAGCTTGTAGAGAATGGCACCCACTACCGCCCCGATAATTGGAGCGACCCAAAACATCCACAACTGGGCGATAGCTGTTCCATCCAATGAAATCAGTGCAGGACCTGTACTTCGTGCCGGGTTGACCGAGGTATTCGACACTGGAATTGAAATCAGGTGAATCAAGGTCAATCCCAGACCGATCGCGATGGGTGCAAAGCCTGCAGCTGTTCCAGCGCGCTCATCGGTGGCACCAAGGATAATAAACAGGAAGGCTGCAGTCATAACAACTTCAGTAACCAGTACTGCGAACATATTGTACTTTCCAGGTGAGGCGTCACCGTAACCGTTGGCCGCCAATGTACCTATCTCTGAGCCGTTGCCTTTAACAATGATCGCCAAGACGACCGCTGCGGCAATTGCACCTAGCACTTGAGAAATTATGTAAGGGGCTAACTGTCCCGCTGGAAAACGCTTTGCAACGGCGAGGCCGATTGACACAGCAGGGTTGAAATGGCCGCCGGAAACCGGGCCAACGGCGTAAGCCATCGTAAGAACGGTTAAGCCAAACGCGAGGGAGACACCAACCAGACCTATATTAATGCCGTTTTCCTGGCCGAATGTAGCTGCCAACATGGCACTACCACACCCGCCAAGCACTAACCAAAACGTGCCGATAAATTCGGCGATTAACTTGTTGTGTACTTTCATTTTCAATTCCTGAGTAATGAGCCATGGGATAGCACTGGCTGTAAAAAAATCACATCGCTATTTAGGTTGAAACGTGGCAGCAGAGTGCCCTCGGTAGCCAGATATCATCATCTTAGCTTCTCGATGTAATGTTCAGGTTGGCTTAGAGCCTCGACTTTGTAAAACAGGGTTAACAAGCAAGATATTGAATAAATGTTTATCAATATGATATTGATAAACATAAGATATTCGTGGTATTGAAGATGCTACTTTTACACGTAATTGTTGTCAGCTTGTTGACTCTCTCGCGATCGATGTTATGACATCAAATGCAATATCAATATCATCGTGTGTCATATCAAACTGCCCGCAGACGAACCTGATCACCAGTTTTCCATCATGCATCGTTTGTGTTAGATAGATGCGACCGTCATCATTGATCGCATTGACTAGGCCTAAATTGACCGCGTCGAGATCGATTGCTGCATTTTTGGGTATGTAACGAAATGTGAACAGCGATAGAATTGGCTGCGTAGTAATTTCAAAATCGGATTCATTATCCAGTCGCGTACATAACTCCGTACTCCATTTGACGTGATTGCGTATCATCGTGCGTAAACCTTCAAGTCCGTAGGCGCGTAGCAGGAACCAGACTTTTAGTGCACGAAATCGACGGCCAAGCTGTACGGACCACTCACTGAAGTTGATGATGCCGTCGCGTCCGTAGGTCTTGAGATATTCCGGTTGGATGGCCAGCGTCTTGACCAGCGTCGCCGGGTCCTTGACGAAGTGTGCGGAGCACTCCATTGACGCACCCAACCATTTGTGCGGATTGAGCACAATACTGTCGGCAAGTTCTGCACCATCCCACAAGTGACGGAACTCCGGGCATATCATGGCCGAACCTGCCCAGGCGGCATCTATGTGGGTATACAGATCTTCCTTTTCGGCAAGTTCACAGATTGCTCTGACCTTGTCCGTTGCCCCCATGCTCGTACCGCCAACACAAATGACAATGCCAGCCGGTAAAAGACCATTTTTGCGATCGTTCTGGATGGCTTTCGCCAGCGCATCGACATCCAGTGCGAAGTCCTCGGTGGTGTCGATCTTGACCAGATTATCCTGTCCCAGTCCTGCTACCCACATGGCTTTGTCAATTGAAGTGTGTGTGCGCGTCGAGGCATAGACGCGCAGCGTTGGCAAGTTTGATAATCCTTGTTGATTGCCTTTCCAGTCGAGTGCCCGCTCACGCATGGTCAGGATGGCGCACAGGGTGGCGCTGGAGGCGGTGTCTTGCAAGACACCGTCGAAACTGTCGGGGAGGCCGACCGATTGTCTTAGCCAGTCGACCATGCGAACTTCGATTTCGGTCGCGGCCGGCGAGGTTTGCCACAACATGCATTGGGCGGCCATCGATCCTGCCAGCTGTTCTGCGATCATGGCGGCAGGTGCCGCGTTACTGGCGAAGTAGGCAAAAAAGCGTGGATGTTGCCAATGAGTCATGCCTTGCGGCACGATACGACTAAAATCATCCATGATGGCTTCCATAGACTCACCGGCATCCGGTGGAGATTCGGGAATCTGGTCGGCAATGTCACCGGGTGCGGTTTGCGCTCGTACCGGGTAGGTGTCAATCCTATCCAGATAAGATGTTGACCAGTCCGAGGCTGCATGTGACCATCGACCGTATTCAGATTTTTTCATATAAGGCTCACACTCTTGTCAGGTCCATCTTTGGACGAGATATCAGCTGGTTGAACAGAACGAAAACATGGTAGCGGAAAACATGCGAACACAAGACAGGCTCGACAATCTCCTGCCGGAAATCATTGAATGGCGTCGGGATATCCACCAACATCCCGAGCTGGGTTACGAGGTCCATCGGACGGCCGCTCTGGTCGCCGAAAAGCTCAAGGAATTTGGTTGTGACGAAGTGGTGCAGGGGATTGGTAAAACCGGAGTTGTCGGCATAATACGAGGCCGTAAAGTGTCGAGCAACAAAGTCATTGGTTTGCGTGCCGATATGGATGCCTTACCGATCATCGAGGCGTCCGGCGCTGAATGGTCATCAAAGACAGAAGGGCAGATGCATGCCTGTGGTCATGATGGACACACCGCCATGCTGCTAGGCGCGGCACAAGGCTTGTGCGACTCACGCGATTTTGATGGCACTGTAGCGGTGATCTTCCAACCGGCAGAAGAAGGTGGCGGTGGTGGAGAAGCCATGGTTCTGGATGGCATGATGGACCGCTTCGGTATCAACGAGGTATACGGGATGCACAACATGCCAGGCTTGCCGCTAGGCGAGTTTGCGCTGCGACCGGGACCTTTTATGGCCGCTGCTGACGAATTTGAAATCACCGTACAAGGTCAAGGTGGGCATGCTGCGATGCCTCATGTCTGCAAGGACACCTTGCTGACCGCCTCGCATATTGTCATCGCCTTGCAAAGTATCGTCGCGCGCAACATTCGCCCGATACATCCTGCCGTCATTTCAGTGACCACCATGCAGGGCGATACCGAAGCATTTAATGTCACGCCGCAAATCGTCACGATGCGTGGAACAGTTCGCGCCTTCGATGAAGAGGTGCGAAAACAACTCCAAGAACGGCTTATCGAAGTTGCCGAAGCCACGGCCAAAGTTTATGGGGCGACGGCTGCGGTACGTTATGAGGTCGGATACCCGCCAACGGTCAATGATGAGGTCAAGTCCGGGTTTGCCGCCGATGTGGCCCGTTCGATTGTTGGTGAAACCAAGGTCGATGATGATCGGCCTCCAATCATGGGTGCTGAAGATTTCTCTTATATGCTCAATGAACGCCCCGGTGCCTTCATATTCATTGGTAACGGGGATTCAGCCAACCTGCATCATCCCGAATATGATTTTGATGATCGTGCCATCAGCTACGGTTGCCGTTACTGGATGGAACTCGTTGATCGTGCCATGCCATTGAATACGTGATCTGATTTTAGTCTGTGGCTACATTACATTGATCCGGTCCAACCAACGGAACGCTTACTGCTGATATGGAACTTACGGTAATCATGCTGGCCTTTGCGGCTGGCCTGATCGTTCGACGTTGCGGCTATCCACCTCTACTGGGTTATCTTGCAGCTGGCTTTATTGCCCATATGGCTGGTATCGGCGATGGCGATGCGCTGACGCCGCTTGCAGATGCGGGCATCATCCTGCTGCTGTTTACGATCGGGTTAAAACTGGAACCATCTAATCTTACCCCACGTTATGTGTGGGGCTCAGCACTTTTACATATGGTCATTGCGTTTCCGTTGACGGCGGCAGTGATCTATCTGGTTGGTTCCTTGTATACCCCATTGCGTTTCGAAAACCCGATTGAACCATGGACGCTCGCTTTCGCGCTTTCGTTTTCGAGCACCGTACTGGCTATCAAGCTGTTTGATGAACGTGGTGAGTCGAACTCGTTTTACGCATCCATCGCGATCGGTATTCTGGTTGTACAGGATGTCCTGGCGGTAGTCTTTGTTGTTTTGACCTCGGGACACTATCCGTCGTGGTACGCCCTTGGCTTGCTAGCCTTGCCACTGGCCATACCATTGTTGCGGCGGTTTCTACCCATGCTTGGGCACGGCGAGTTGCTGTTATTGGGTGGTGTGCTGCTGGCCCTGGGATCGGCCGAATTGTTCGAGAGTGTCTCATTGAAGGCGGGGCTTGGGGCGATAGTCGTGGGTATGCTCATTGCGCAAGCGCATAAGGACAAGGCAAAGGAGCTGTATAACCAATTGTCTGGCTTGAAAAACCTGTTGCTGATCGGTTTTTTCGTGCAGATCGGGTACTACGGTTTTCCCGAACTCGAACTCTTTGCCGTGGCAGTTGTACTCGGCTTGCTGATAGCATTGCGTCCGTTGATTTACTTCGCCTTGTTCACCGCATTCGGTTTACGCGCTCGAACCAGCTGGCTAACCAGTCTGAGTCTCTTCAACTACAGTGAATTCGGGCTGATCATTGCAGCCATGGCCGCCGAATCCGGCCTATTGGGACCTGAATGGATAACAACGCTCGCCATGGCAATGGCTTTGTCATTTTTTGTCGCTACGCCTATTAATAAAAACGCACACGCGCTTTATCGTCGATACAGTTCGGTTCTGGTTCAGTACGAGAAACCCGAACGTCTGCCAGAAGAGGTCATCGGGTCGCTTGACGGAGCGCGAATTGCGATACTCGGGATGGGGCGTATCGGGCGTGGTGCCTATCAGTCGCTGCTTGATCGAGGACATACGGAGATTGTCGGAATCGAGGAAAACTATGCTCGAAGCAACGAGTTCAGTGATCAGGGATTGAACTGCGTCCATGGTGATGCTTCGGATCGTGACTTCTGGGAAAGGACACTGCTCGATCGTTGCGAATTGATACTGGTCAGTCTCAGTAGTAACCGAGAAAATTTACAAGTGGCGACACTTGCCAGGGAACTGGGGTTTAAGGGACAGTTGTCAATTGCCACGCGTTACCCGGATGAAGCTGATGCTTATACTGAGCTGGGTTTTGATACTTATTATCTTTACGGTGATGTCGGGCGTGACTTCGCCGAGCACTCTCTGGCCACCAGAAAAGACGCGTTATGACATTGGTTTGACGTCACCCGAAATGACGCGATAACAAACAACGGCGAAGCCCGTCATGATTTATCTGAGCTCCTGAGCTCTTCCAGACGTTCCTGCAGATAGCTGTTGGCACTATAGCGGTCAGACAGAACGACATCCGGGCGAGGATGCAAGAACAACGGCAAGCTTATACGAGCGCGTGTTGCATCATGGCCTTCCGGATTGATAACTCGATGAGTTGTCGACGGAAAATAGCCGCCGGAGGCTTCTTGCAGCATGTCGCCAATGTTGATGATCAGGTTGCCAAAATCGCAGGGAACGTCGAGCCACTCTCCGTTTTTAGCTTTGACTTGCAAACCGGGTTCGTTAGCGGCCGGTAGCAAGGTCAGGAGATTGATGTCTTCATGCGCGCCCGCACGAATCGCACTGGGATCAACATCGTTATCCAGCGGCGGGTAGAACAAGACACGCAACAGGGATTGTTCACTATTGCGAATCATGTTCGACAGTGGTTCGCTAAATTTGCTCGCAATTTCCGTCGGCGTATGTTGTTCGACCCAAGCGAGCAAAGTTGAAGCGAACTCAATGGTTTGCTGATAGTAGGCGTCAAGGTCTGGCTTGAGCTCTGCGGGGCATTTTCCCCAAGGATAAAAATGAAAATACTCCTTGATATCTCGAACCGTGTGCCCTTTCGCTGTTTCCGCTTGTTCCCGCGGGAAGAATCCATCATAGGTTTCCGCCTCGAAAAGGTAGTTCTGTTTGTCTTCGCTTGTGAAAAAACCATTCCACTGCTGGTAAATGTTGGTGACGGCTTTTTCGGGAATGGGGTGATTTTTGAGCACGCCAAAGCCGGTCGAGCGTAATGACGCCACAAATCGCTCTGAGGCGTCTGCTGACGTGTAATCGACCGCTTCTATTGTCGCCATATTGCTGTTTCAACTGTCGCCTCATCAGCTGATTTTCGAGGCCGGGTACGCCATGTTATCAGTTTGCCGGCATTCCGGTCCTTGTCAGGGTTCGCTACAATACGCTCCTCTTCAAAGGTATTCGGTAATGAGCCCAGTCGCAGAGACGCTGACTATTTTGTTCGCCGATATCGGTGGAAGCACTGCCCTGTACGAACAGGTTGGCGACCTTGAAGCGCACCGACGGGTAGCCGAAAGTCTGGCGTTGATGAAAGACGTCGTGACCAGGCATCATGGGGCGCTTTTGCGTACTGTGGGTGATTCATCGTTAGCGAGTTTTCGTCACTGCGACAATGCATTTTGCGCCGCCCGGGATATTCAACGCCAACATATCGATCTCCCGTTGTCGGTACGAGTAGGATTTCATTGGGGGCCAGTTATTCCAGACGGCGGCGATGTCTACGGAAATGCGGTCAATCTGGCTGCAAGAGTTGCGTCTTTTGCGCGCATCGAGGAAATTACGGCGACTGCAGATAGTGTTGAGCGCTTGTCACCCGAGTATCGGTCTCTGGCAACCTGGATTGACAATGTATCGATGAAAGGACTTAGTGAAGCGGTGGGCATCTATCGCTTGCAATGGCATGATCAAGACACCGCCATGACTGTGATCGCCAGCAAGACGGGGCGAGAATGGTTGATGCAAAAACAATGTGCCATGACGATTAGCTCCGGCGGTAAATCAACCGTTATCGATGAGCAAAATCCGGTATTGACTTTAGGCCGGACGGATGAATGCGATATTGCCGTAGAACTCGATGAGGCTAGTCGACAGCACGCGACCATCGAATTTTCGCACGGACAATTTCTGTTGAGCGACCGTAGTACCAATGGTACTTACGTCTTGCGCGATTTGCATACTCCGTTATTCGTTCGGCGCGATACAGTCGTGCTCGAAGGCGATGGGGTACTCGGCTTGGGTGCTTTGATTGAACACACATCCGACTTCGCCGTGAAATACGAAATTCGTTACAGCTAAATGATCTCAACGCCAAGCGCTTGCATCGCATTGCTCGCTGTCTGAGCCGAGCCATCCAGATCAATAGCCCGACACAGTTGTGATAAAACTACTGTGTTGAACCCTTCACGACGCGCGTCCTCTGCGGAAAACCGGACACAAAAATCGTAGGCAAGCCCAACACACACGACACGATCGATCTCTCGGTCACGCAAATAGCCCGCAAGTCCAGTAGACGTGGTGTGATCATTTTCGTAAAAAGCCGAGTAGGAATCGATGCCACGGCGAAAGCCTTTGCGTACATTAAGCTGCGCTTGTGTTAGGTCAAGATCGGTATGAAACTCCGCACCGTCGCTGCCGATGATGCAGTGATCTGGCCACAGTGTCTGATCACCATAAGGCATCTTGATGACGTCAAACGGGGATTTGCCAGCGTGACTACTGGCAAAACTGGAATGTCCGTTCGGATGCCAGTCCTGTGTCGTGACCACGCAGGAAAATGACGTGGCCAGCTGGTTTATATCTGCCACAATCGCATCACCGCCGTTAACTTCGAGCGCACCGCCGGTGCAGAAATCGTTCTGCACGTCGATAATCAGCAAACAGTCATTATCGTCAGGTGAGTAGGGGCTCATTAAGTAAAGTCAGTAATCAGTTGTCGTTCCAAGTGTCACGGTTGTGCCGCGAACAGCACAACGACACGTTGGTTGGCGTCTTCGACTTCGTCTTCAAGCTCAGCCGCCGCCGCGTCTTCGCCCAGTCCGCTCAATGTATTGATCTTGGTGTAGTCGAATCCGTTTTGAATCAGGTAGCTACGAACATTAGTCGCTCGACGAAGAGCTAATTGCTGATTGTAGCTAGCAGCGCCGCGACGATCCGTGAAACCATAAATGGAAACTCCGATGGTACGATTTTTTTCCTGAGTAATGAAAGAATTCAACACCCTGGCAGCATCTTCAGTGATTTGAGTACTGTTGCGATTGAAGTAGATTTTGTATTCGACACTACTGCCTTGCTGTTGAGCGCGCAAATCTGCCTGAGTAACGAAGGATTGCGCCTTCAATTCGTCAACTTCCTCGCGTACTTCACTGATGGTCGAATTGATACTGGTGACGAGTTCGGGTGACGTGCCTTGGGGAATAGATTCGATTCGTCGCTTCAGGCCAGCTATCTGAGCTTCGAGTGCACTTTGTGTCTGCAGAGCAGCATCGGCTGCTGAGGAAGATGCTGGCAAGTCCTGAACGCGCTGTTCCAGCACTTGGATTCTATTGGTTGTCGCATCGAGAAGTGTCGTTAGGACTTCAACGTTCTCGCTACTCGCGTCACTGTCAACCTGCGATTGAAGTGCGGACAGCTGCTGGCGAATTTCCGATTGTACCGTGTCGATAGACAGCGACTCGCCTTTAGTGTGGAGTTCTTGCAGAGACTTGTCGAGCGTCGCCAGCTGTGTATCGGTAGTGGCCTTGTCAGCTTCGAGTGCTTTGAGTTTTTCGCGCGTGTCGTTGAGTTCACTGCTGAGATTAGCAATACGGCGCGAATCGGTGTTGACGGTTGCCAACTTCGTCTCCATTGACTGGAAGCGTTGATCGATATTTGCCGTGACCGTAGACAGCGCATCCGCATCGATCGCATCGGCACCGTCGATGGCCGTGCTTGATAATGTGTTGATTCGCGAATTCAGGTTGTCCGCGGTTTCTGCGACGCTGGCGATATCCGTATCGAGTTTGTTTGACAATTTCTCGTTCGCTTCAGACAAGCTTGTCAAGGAGCCATCAACCTGATCCAGTCGACTCGATAGATCAGTAATCGATTGATCGAGCGTTTGTTCATCAAGGCGGCGTACGATCAGGTTGACTCGGTTATCTTGCGCGTCAAGTTTGGCATTGATGTCGTCGTTTTCCTTGGCCATACGAGTAAGTTCAGGCTTGAGATCGGCGACGGCCTCGATCTTAGCCGCGTTTTCACGAATCCGGGCATCGACGGTCGCCTGCAGATTGCTATCGTTTGTTTGCGATTGTTTGAGTCTCGCCTCGCTCGCACTCAGCAAGCTTTGCGTCTCGGCAACGTTAGCTTCGCTTTCACTGAGTAGGCCAAGTGTTTCGGTCAGTTTGGTATCGGCGGCCGTTACCCGCGCAAGAGCTTCGCTCAGTTTCGTTTCTGTTTCATCCAGACGCCGTTCCGCGTCGACAAGGCGGCTCTGCAGGCCAGCACTTGCCGACTCGTCGCCGGCTGGCGTTGAGTTCTGGCCGGTAGCCAGTCGCTGTTCCAGTTCATCAAGGCGATTGGTCAGTGCAACGTCGCGCTCCACACCTGTGGGTCCGCCGTCCTTGATGGCTTCGATCCCAGACTTCAGACGTGTCGCTGTGGCGCTAGCGTGCGTCTTCAAGTCATCGACCGTGCCCTCCGGATACTGGGTTTTCCAATAGACGGCGCCGAGGCCCAAGGCTCCTATGAGAATTAAAAGCAATGCTTTCATGGCAGATTGAGGTCAACTTGTGAATGTAGTTACAACTGTGAAGTGTATCGCAGCTGCGACAACCATGACTAGAGTCTTGAAATAGTTGTGATTGTGTCGCTTTGATCCCAAGAGCGCACTGGTATACTGCTTGTCCGTCCAATCGCAACCCCGGTAGGATCCATGAAGGCTACCCTTCCAGCCACGCATTTGCTTCGACGCTTTTTCCTGTACGCGTTTACCATTCTACTGCTTCTGACAATCGTTAGAGCAGGTTTCAGTCTTTGGCTGTTTCAGGATGTGCAGCAGGCAGATGCGCTGATACCGCT
>CAYUZB010000053.1:0-25391 GCA_964449565.1 uncultured Granulosicoccaceae bacterium
GGGTTGTAAATAGGCGTTAAGCGCTGGATTCTCGATAACCCCAACCCCCAGCGGATTTATAACCTTCACATTATTGGCCATGATGGCATGCAGCAGTCCAGGTACGCCGACAGATTGGCTGTTGGTCACCGCCAAAGGATCCGAATCATGATCACGAACAAACCTCAAGATGACATCAACACGTTGCAAGCCAGCTACTGTTTTCAGATAGACACGCTCATCTCTTACGGTCAAATCGCTCATTTCTACAAGCGTATAACCCAGATATTTAGCCAGATAGGCATATTCAAAATAGAAAGGGTGAGTACTGCCATAGGCCAGGATGACACAACGCTCATCGCTAGCCTCACTGAGTGCCAAATGGTTTTGCAGTGATCTGAAATACGTGACCAGTCTGGTTACAGAGCTCTGTCGAAAAAGCTTTGGCAGAACACGTGACAATACAATTCGATTCTCCAACGCATAGCCAAGCCCACCTGGAACCTGGCAGATATCATCAACAACATGCCAGTCACCGGAAGGTGATCGGGAAACATCAATCCCAAAAAAAGGCAATTCATTGGTGCCGGGCAATTGCTCGGCGACACGCAGAAATCCTTGATGCGAGAAAACCACAGCAGGAGGCAGCACTCCTTCACGAAGCACACGCTGTTCGCCGTACAGATCACGCAGCAGCAATCGTTTGAGATGTGCTCGCTGTACCAAACCCGTACTCAGAGTAGACCAGTCGTCCTCCTCAATGACTAATGGCAGTAGATCAAGCTTCCAGGGTCTATCGTCAATACGTTCGCTGGACACCGCATTGTATGCAATGCCGTTGGTACGCAGCTGTTTGCTGATCTCGCTTTGACGCCGGGCAATTTGCGCGTTATCGAATTGGGCGCAAAAGTCGAGTACTTGTTGCCAACCCGCTCTCACGTTGCCGTCTCGATCACGAGTTTCGTCATAGGTGGCGGCTGTTGATTCATCACCCATATTTGTCGACGTTGATTGAGTCATTGTTTATTTTTATCGTGGGTTAAAACTTTAACTTGCATTATAAATATAGACGCTAGTGTCCCGTTAACTTGGTAATAAATTCTTCCCAATCAAAACATACGATTAAACTGAATATTTTCAAAACCCCTGACTAAGGTGGCTTCCAGAGCCTGAACATTATATTACGAACCTCTGGCAAATACTAAGTCAGGTGCCATGTTATGAGCTTGAGGCACTGGTAAATTGGCAATACGATGTACCGGTCTATCCAGCCCAACACTCGCCGTTGGCCATTCTTGGCGATGTCTACTGAATTGGGCCAGATTACGCACATAGCTTTTGTACACTTGCGAGACTCTAGCCTCAGATCGAGAAATCCTGGATACCACCTCAGAATAACCAAAGGTGGTTAGCATCACGCGTCCGTTTTACATTTGACCCACTGGTTACGTTGTTTGTCGCAGTCATATATCCAACAAACCCAGATTACATTGAAAATTACGGAATGAATATTCTTATCCTGATGGTTGATCAGTTGAATGGCACATTTTTTCCAGATGGTCCAGCTGATTGGCTGCATGCACCAAATTTAAAAAAACTGGCCGAAAAATCGGCTCGATTTACCAATTGCTATACGGCATCACCGCTCTGCGCACCCGGACGCGCAAGCTTTATGTCCGGGCAGCTTCCATCGATCACAGGAGTATATGACAACGCCGCGGAGTTCCCGTCGGACCTGCCTACTTATGCGCACCATCTGCGCCGCGCAGGTTATTACACCTGCATGTCAGGCAAGATGCACTTTGTCGGCCCGGATCAATTGCATGGCCTTGAAGATCGATTAACCACAGATATCTACCCCGCAGATTTTGGCTGGACCCCAGACTATAGAAAACCCGGCGAACGGATTGACTGGTGGTATCACAATATGGGCTCAGTCACAGGCGCCGGTGTGGCCGAGATTTCCAATCAGATGGAATACGATGATGAAGTCGCCTTTAAAGCCTGCGCCAAACTCTATGATCTGGCGCGTGGCCATGAGGACCGGCCTTGGTGCATGACCGTAAGCTTCACACATCCTCATGATCCTTATGTAGCGCGCAAGAAATACTGGGACCTTTACGAAAACTGTGAACACCTGTTGCCAGAAATTTCGGCTATGGATTACGACGACCATGACGCGCATTCAAAACGGATCTTCGATGCAAACGACTGGCGTAACTTTGACATCAAAGCAGATGATATCCGTAGATCACGTCGCGCCTATTTCGCGAATATCTCTTATATCGACGATAAAGTCGGGGAAATACTGGACGTTCTTGAACAGACCCGACAGGACGCGGCAATCCTGTTCGTATCCGATCACGGCGATATGCTGGGCGAACGTGGTTTGTGGTTCAAGATGAGTATGTTTGAAGGCTCCTCGCGCGTGCCGCTGATGATCAGTGCGCCAAACATCAAGCCCGGCCTTGTTGAAGCACCGACATCAACGATTGACGTCTGTCCGACACTGGCTGATTTGGCCGGCGTTAGCCTGGACGAAATCGCACCATGGACTGAAGGCGAAAGCTTGGTCGGCGTCGCCAACAATGAAAAGACGCGCGGCCCTGTCGCCATCGAATATGCTGCAGAAGCCTCTTACGCACCAGTCGTGGCACTACGTGATGGTGATTACAAATATGTTCGCTGTGCACTAGACCCGGACTTGCTGTTCAACCTGGCTGATGATCCGCATGAGCTGCACAATCTTGTCGAAAACCCTGCACACACCAAAGCGCTGAGTGCTTTGCAGGCAATGGCTGATAATCGCTGGGACCTCGAACGTTTTGACGAAGAAGTCAGGCGTTCTCAGGCACGGCGCTGGGTTGTCTACGAAGCCTTGCGCAACGGCGAATACTACCCGTGGGATTTTCAACCACTACAAAAAGCATCCGAGCGGTTCATGCGCAATCATATGGACCTGAACGACGTCGAAGAAAACCAACGTTTCCCACGCAATGAATAGAGGCCCAACAGACCAGATACTGCTTACTTCAGCCTGTTGACTCAAGATACTAATGATGAGAGACAGACTAGCGAGTATCAGAAATCAAAACTCTCTGTAAATATGTTGCCAGGCGCGACACCCAGGGCGACCAGATACTCAGTCATGTCTTGCATGAACCCCGTTGGCCCACAAATATAAGCGTGCTGTTGCGACGCATCATCCAGTAACGATTCCAGCTTGTCTTTGGACAGACGCCCTTCCTCGCTGGTAATCACATTGGTGTAAGTGAATTTGGGATAGCTTTTAGTTCTGCGAGCAATCTCGCTTTGAAACAATAGACCCGATGCCTGTCTCTCGACATGAATCATCGTGATATTCGTTTGATCCTGAAGTACAAATGCACCTAAGCCACGCACTATTGCCATGTTTGGGGTGATGCCAATACCTGCACTCAGCAGGAGCAAGTTCTCAGGCACTGAAGCCATAGAGCTTTTTGAATCGACACATACCGCAGTCATATCGCCCTGCACACCATTCAAGGTAACTTCCATGCCAAGTTCGGCATGATCATGCAGCCAACTACTGACCAGTCCATTCACCACTCGTTTGACCGTGATATCGAGCGTATTGTCACCCTTGATGCTATTAGGCGTTTCTGACAGAGTCCAGGTGCGTATTTCTGACCTGGAACCACCCGGGATTTCCTTGAAATCAAACGTTGCGTACTGCCCTGGCAGAAACTGAATTTGACGATCAGCAAGAAAACGAAATGTTTTGACGTTTTCTGTTTCTTCCACAATTTTTGCCAAGGTAACAACGCTTGGAAAATCATTGGCACCGTGTTCATCAGTACTCTGCGTACCAGCAACGACAGGGTTGTAAGGTGAGTAGTCCAATCGTTGCCAACGATGAGTAGTTGCCTGATCGACGCGCACCAACGCTTCTATCTGAAATTTGATAACTCGAGTTGCGCCTTCATAGCTGCCGTCGTGCTGCCAATCTACTTCAGCACGCCCTGTCATCTGTATAAGACTTCCCGTATCAAAATCAACCAGTGTGACGCCCGCCTTGTCGTTCACTTCAAGATTTCCCGAGGTAAAAAACATACCGTTACCTCGATACTCCGGCCATTCGATAGTTGTCGGTGAAGTTACTCTGATAAATCCTGGCTTACCGCCTCGGTGGTTAGTATCAGCTCCAACACCAGGTGCATAGCTACCAATCCATAATGTGTCCATCGCGTGAACAAACGCCTGGTCGGATTCAGACAAGCTGTTTCGTTCTTCACGAACGGCTAAAGGGTTGATCGGAGCAGCGCCTTGAGCATCGGGAATAATTTCCCGCTGGTTGATATATTTGGGGCAGTTTGGAGAGTACTCCTTGACTCCAAATACAAGATTGGTGTCTGAACGATCGCTTGACGATTTTGCCACCCCATTGATTCGTAGCCTTCTACGCTGATACAAATCGATGGCCAAAAGCGACAGTGGCGTGTCTGCGGGACAATTGTTTAAAACGTCACCAATAGGAATACAGTCGCTTGAGACAACAATTTCATTTTCCGAGACAGCGTCGAGGTCTCCGTTTTTGCCAAACAATGGAGTAACCCAGACGTCGCCACTAACACTATCAACACTCGTTAATACTGAAAATTTCCGGGCAGCCAGAAATTCATCATGATTAGACGAAAAATTCAGAGAGTCCGTCATGACTGCCGCAAGCTCTGCAGCAGCACCGCGCGTGCCCGCCTTATTCTGCGCAGCAATCTCGCCTGCATGGTAAGGAGTTGCAGATTTCATCGTCGACTGCCAATTCAGGTAAGGTAATTTTACACAGACAGTAGAACATTTCCACAGTTCATCTCACCCTAGCAAGTAGGCGCTTTGCGATAGATCAGGCCATCCAAGGAAGTTCGGAGTGCAGGCCTTTGCGAAACAGTGTTGCCACACGGGACAGTGGTGCAGAGGGGAGAGTGTGCAGTGCGCGGAGTGCGTGAAGTGCGAGCAAATTTACCTCGCCCACACTCCACACGGTATTACGAAGATCAAAGTCAAAGGCGTGTTGGCACCCGCCTCCGACTTGTCATGTTCAATGCTGTCATCAAGCAAACATCACTTGATTGCCGAAAGAAGGTCTGGGTTCACAACCAGGTTTCTGACGCCATGCGCATATTTTTCATCAAAGACATTGCCTTTGAACCATTCGCCAACACTGTTGATATTGACCTTGGCAACTTTCGGACGCACGCTCCATGACACTTGAAGTGGTGAACCTGCTTCATTATAGCTAGGCCCTGTTGTAGAACCCGCATACTGAACTGGAGCGCCGGTGTTGTCAGGAATGTTCAGTGCTTGTTGAAAACCATTCACTTCACCGATAGCGGTGAGTTTGACAAAATCCAGTGCAGCTGGATCGTTGACCAAAACGTAAACTTGTGTCTCAACGCGAAGTTGCGGGTTCATGATCGCTTCACTCAGGCAAGCACCAAGCGTCGGGCCAGGTGTTACTTGCGCAGAGGAGTGTACGTAATGCACTTCGATAGTGTCACCCGGGGCCAGGCCACCATGGCCTTTATCTCCAATTTCACCACCGATTGGTGCGAGCTCAGCTGCGGTCAGCTCACCGGAATACGCGAAACCTGTCTTATGGCCAGCACCGTCTCCATTACCGACATACTTCGTGAAATCTCCGCCTTTGTGTTCGGCGCTTTCATGAAAATGGATGTTGCACAGATTCATTTCTGTGTAAGCCGGTGCTGCTTCAAAAGCACGCTTGTTGGTTCCGGCAGTGGAATCAATATCGCGGGGCGACTGTGGACCAAAACCAGCGCCATCGGTTGCCGCGGCGAGCGCTTTGCGTTGCTCCGCGACGACGCCATCCGAAACCGGTTCACTCGCGGCCAGGGCGACGACGGAAAAACCGCCTACCAAGGACAAAACTACGGCAGATGATAGAAGTTTGCGATCGTGCGAAGTCATAATTTCTTACCTGAATTTAAATTGAATTGTTGGTTGAGCCTACGTCGGAACCGAAATTTGGACATTTCCGATGGACCAACGCCGACATTGATACGAGCAGCAAATGGATTTGGCTCACCTGGAACGCATAAATAAAGTGCGGCCGCACCAAAATGGATCATAAACCCAGTTTATATTCCAGCCAGGATCTCTGACGTGCGATTTATTGCACCATGCAATTGCACAGCAAGCGCAACACCTGCGGCATTTAGTCCATATCACCGAAAAAAAGTTCTTGGACTATGCTTCGGTCTCATCAAGTTGGGCCGAACGATGACCGTTTGGCTTCACCAGCTGCCGCTGTTTTCCATACTCACCCAAGGTTCGGCTGGTGCTTTTGAATCACCTTTTTGCAGCAATTCAAATGAGATTCCATCAGGCGAACGGACAAAGGCCATATGACCATCTCGCGGCGGACGGTTGATAACCACGCCGTTATCCTGAAGCTTCTGGCACAGCGCGTAAATATCATCCACGACATACGCCAGATGGCCAAAATTTCGCCCACCGTCATATTCCTCACCTGGCTTCCCTTCCTCAGGCCAGTTGTAAGTCAGCTCGATAAGCGGGGCTTTGGTCTCGGTAGCGGCTGCTTCGTCTTCATCCGCCGCAAGGAAGATCAGAGTGAATCGCCCTTTTTCGTTGTCTACCCGGCGAACCTCTTTCATGCCCATCAGATTGCAATAGAAGTTCAGACTGGCATCGATATCTTGCACACGAACCATGGTGTGTAGGTAACGCATAGTTGCTCCTTGTTTGGGTGTAAGCGAATCGCGGGATGAGGACTCAGGATACGCGCTTGAGCCCACCGCGGGCGTGATCAGCAATGTAGTGTATGTCTAGCCATTGCTGCAAGGCAGCTTCAGTGCCTTCGGGGACATGCAGACCTTTCTTGCTGCGCCGCCACAGAATATCATCAGCCTTGTGGACAAATTCGTGCGCTATCAGGTAGTCGACTTCGGCCTGATACAAAGGCCCACCAAAATGATGACCCAGGGCTTGCATGGAATCAGCATCTCCGACCAACTGCTCAATACGAGTTCCGTAGTTGCGTGCATAGTCGCGTAGTAATTCATCGTCCATCCACGCAAAGCGCTTGCGACAGTCGTCAAGAAAACCGTCAAAATTTGCATCAGGAATATCACCACCCGGAAGTGGTACCGGCGCTGTCCACGGACCTGCCGCGAACTTCAGCTCGGGCTGCAACATATCAACCGCTTGCTCTGAGAGTTTCCGAAAGGTCGTAATCTTGCCCCCATACACAGACAGTACAGGAGCACCTTTTCGCGTATCGAGATCAAGCTTGTAATCACGTGTGACCTTCGATGCATTGTCCGAGGCATCGTCATACAAAGGCCGTACACCAGTGTATGTCCAGTTTACATCCTCAGGTTTTACCGGCGTCGTAAAGTATTCATTGGCGGCATCGCAGATGTATTTAATTTCCTTTTCTTCAATTTCCTCCGTGCCGGGCTCTACGGTTATTTCGACATCAGTCGTACCCAACAACGTGAAATTTTCTTCGTAGGGAATGGCGAAAATGATTCGGTTATCGGCGTTCTGGAATATATAGGTATACGGATGATCAAACATTTTTGGCACCACGATGTGGCTACCTTTGACCAACCTTACATCGTAGGTCGAATCATGTTCTTCATCGAGATCGAGCGTTTTGTCTACCCATGGTCCTGAGGCATTGACGATAGAACGGGCTGTTACAGAACGACGCTCATCGTTGACCTGATCATGCAGGTTGACAGTCCAGGTGCCATCACCACGGATGATATCGGTGCACTTGGTACGCACGCAAACTTCGCAACCACGCGCCGCGGCATCCATCACATTAAGCACAACCAGTCGCGCATCCTGAACCCAGCAATCGGAATACTCAAAGCCACTGTTGAATTCACTCTTCAGAGCACCTCCAGCGACATGTTCTGTCAGCTTGACTCCATTGGACGCCGGTAACAACTTGCGGCCACCGAGATGGTCATACAGAAAAAGCCCCATACGAATCAACCATCGAGGACGCAACTCTTTATGGTGAGGCAGGATGAATCGCAATGGCCAGATAATATGTGGGGCCGCACGCAACAACACTTCACGTTCGATCAAGGCATGACGCACCAGCATGAAATCGTAGTGTTCGAGATAGCGCAAGCCACCGTGTATGAGCTTTGTACTGGAAGAGGATGTGTGTTGCGCCAGATCATCCTTTTCGCACAGTAGCACCTTCAAGCCACGTCCAGCAGCATCGCGCGCGATACCTGCACCGTTAATACCCCCACCGATGACCACGATGTCATAGGTGGATGGATCCGTGCTGTCTATGTCGCTCATAAGCCCTTCCTATCAATAAAGGAGCCGGCACATGGCCGGCTCCTGGGACTACCTGCTTAAGATCGAGTAAGGCAACCGATCTGTCACAATGCGTTCTTGAATATGATAAACAAGTTTGCGTGACATGAACGATTGCCGATCAATCGTAATGACTACTTACTGCGTCCAGCTCTTGACGAGCTCGTCGTAGTCGATCGTCTCAGGTGTCGGCTTTTCGTTTTCAAGCTTGGCCTTCGGCGCGCCTGGCTGACTCAGCCAATACTCCGGATCCTGCTCTTCATTGAGTACCGGACCAAGATCACCCTGAACACCGGCGCGTTCGAGACGAGCAAGGACTTTTTCCTGAGCTGCGCACAGAGCATCCATGGCTTCCTGAGGCGTTTTAGCACCTGATGAGGCATCACCGATGTTCTGCCACCAAAGCTGTGCAAGCTTCGGATAGTCAGGAACATTGGTGCCCGTTGGTGACCATTGAACGCGAGCAGGCGAACGATAGAACTCGATCAGACCACCGAGTTTCGGGGCACGTTCAGTGAAGCTTTCATGTTGAATCGTACTTTCACGAATGAAAGTAAGACCTGTGTGAGCCTTCTTCAGATCAACTGTCTTGGACACAACAAACTGTGCGTACAACCACGCTGCCTTGGCGCGATCGGTGGGCGTTGACTTCATCAGAGTCCATGATCCTGCATCCTGATAACCAAGCTTCTGACCTTCTTCCCAATAAGCACCATGCGGACTAGGGGCCATACGCCATTTCGGATTACCGTCACCATCGACAACCGGGATACCGTCCTTGACCATATCGGCGGTAAAGGCGGTGTACCAGAACATCTGCTGGGCAATCGCACCTTGGGCAGGTACAGGACCCGCTTCACCGAACACCATACCGGCAGCTTCAGGCGGTGCGTATTTGTTTAGCCAATCGATGTATTTTGCGATGGAATAAACAGCGGCTGGGCCATTGGTATCGCCACCGCGTGCCACACAGGAGCCAACCGGCTGACTGTTTTCATTGACGCGGATACCCCATTCATCAACAGGAAGTCCATTTGGCTCGCCCTTGTCGCCATTACCGGCCATGGATAACCATGCATCGGTAAAACGCCAGCCGAGTGATGGATCTTTCTTGCCGTAGTCCATGTGACCATAAACTGTCTGACCATCGATCTCGCGACCCGTGAAGAACTCTGCAATATCCTCATAGGCAGACCAGTTGACTGGCACACCCAGGTCATAACCGTACTTCTCTTTGAAGTCAGCCTTGTTTTGATCATCGGAGAACCAGTCGTAGCGGAACCAGTACAGATTGGCGAACTGCTGATCTGGAAGCTGGTACAACTTGCCATCAGGACCTGTGGTGAATTCCTTGCCAACGAAGTCGTCGATATCAAGCGTAGGCAGTGTGACATCAGCACCTTCACCGGCCATCCAGTCGGTCAGATTGCGTGCTTGCTGATAACGCCAATGAGTACCGATCAGATCGGAGTCATTGATATAGGCGTCATAAATATTCTCACCCGACTGCATTTGTGTCTGCAGTTTCTCAACCACATCACCTTCACCGATAAGATCATGAGTAACATTGATACCGGTGATGGCAGTAAAGGCTGGCGCCAGGACCTTGGACTCATACTCGTGAGTCGTAATGGTCTCGGATACAACCTTGATATCCATACCAGCAAATGGTTTGGCCGCATCGACAAACCATTGCATCTCTGCCTTTTGCTCATCGTCGCTGAGCACTGACAAACCCGCTATCTCGTCTGCGAGAAAGCTCTCGGCCGCGGCCATGTCGGCTTGCGCGACATGGGTACCCCCTAATAAAAAGGCGACCGCAACTGCGGTGCCCGCTTTTCTAAATTGACGCATGTGTTTTCCCCCTTATGGATTTTTATGCACGTCGACTTTACAACTGGAACTACAACTTGCTGAAATTTACGACTGAACTTCAGCGAAGATCAAGTTAGACCACAAGAAATACCACTATGGCATACAAGACAGATACGCCCAACGCTTTCCACAAGTCTGTGCTGACAAAGGCCAGCCAGCCAAGATGGATAAAGGCACTGCCAAGTAGCGATAAGAACAGTCTGTCGCCACGGGTAGTCTCGAAACGGAGGATACCAACCCGCGGATTACCACCCGGACTGAAAGCCTCCCACACAGCCATCGCTAACAACAGACACACGATGGTAATAAAAAAGATCGCAGTGACCTTGGTCCACGCCATCCAGGCCAGGGTCACATCATCATTACTGCTGACATACCAATACGCCGCAATCGCCAGCACCAGCACCGTAGCAATGAGGATAGTGCTGACTCGCTTGGCATTGGATTTGCGCCCTGATGATTTCAAAACAGGATGTTGTTGATCGCCTGCATTGCCATTGCCATTGCCATTGCCATTGCTATTGCTATTGCTATTGCTATTGCTAACGTTGGTGCGGCTGTTGACTGTGTTCATCCGCGTTCTCCTACACCCGCCCGAGGGCAAAGCCCTTGGCAATGTAGTTACGCACAAAATAGATCACCAAGGCACCCGGAATGATGGTCAGTACCCCTGCAGCCGCGAGCACACCCCAATCAAGACCGGAGGCCGATACGGTTCGCGTCATGGTCGCGGTTATCGGTTTGGCAGTGGTTGCGGTCAAGGTACGCGCAAGCAACAATTCCACCCAGCTGAACATGAAGCAGAAGAACGCTGCCACGCCTATTCCCGAGCCAATAAGCGGCATGAAGATACGCACGAAGAAACGCGGGAAGGAATAACCATCAATATAGGCTGTCTCATCAATTTCTCTGGGCACACCCGACATGAAGCCTTCGAGAATCCACACGGCCAGCGGCACATTGAACAAACAGTGCGCGAGCGCTACGGCAAAGTGCGTATCAAACAGACCAAACGCCGAATACAACTGAAAGAATGGCAATGCAAATACCGCGGGCGGCGCCATTCGATTCGTCAACAACCAGAAGAACATATGCTTGTCACCCAGAAAACGATAGCGGCTAAATGCATAGGCCGCTGGCAAGGCAACACTGACTGAGATCACCATATTGATCAGTACATAGATGATCGAATTGATATAGCCGTTGTACCAGGACGGATCGGTCAGAATGACGCGGTAATTTCTCAGCGTCGGATTATCTGGAAAAAAGGTGAAGGTCGAGAGTATTTCCTGATTCGTCTTGAAGCTCATATTGATGAGCCAATAGATCGGCAACATCAGAAAAATGATGTAGAGAGCTGGCACCCAACCGCGCAAGCGGCTTTGCTTGACATTACTCACGTTCAGGCTCCCTTCTCGTGCGCGTCTTTACCGTAATTTTCCATAACGGTATAGAACACCCATGACAGCAGGAGAATGATCAGAAAGTACACGATGGACATGGCAGCCGCTGGCCCGAGATCAAACTGACCAATAGCCATCTTGACAAGATCAATGGACATAAACGTGGTTGAGTTGCCGGGACCACCACCGGTTAGAACAAACGGCTCGGTATAGATCATGAAACTATCCATAAAACGCAGCAATACAGCGATCAACAACACGCGTTTCATTTTGGGCAGCTGAATAAAACGAAAGACTTTCCAGCGTGACGCACCATCGATGCGTGCGGCCTGATAGTACGCTTCAGGGATAGCAACCAAACCGGAGTAACACAGCAGCACAACAAGACTGGTCCAGTGCCACACATCCATGATGATAATCGTTACCCAGGCATCAAATGGTTTCGTTGCATAGTTATAAGGAATGCCGAGTTTGGCCAGCGCCGCACCCATCAAGCCAATATCAGCGCGCCCAAAAACCTGCCAGATAGTACCGACCACATTCCACGGAATCAGCAGCGGCAAGGCCATCAGAATAAGGCACACCGGCACCCAAAAACCTTTTTTCGGCATCGACAAGGCAATGGCAATACCGAGCGGAATTTCGATCGCCAGTATGATTCCTGAAAACAAGAGATTTCTAAGTAGCGCATCATGAAAGCGGCTGGAGCCCAGTAGCTCCTCGTACCATTCAGTGCCCACCCAAAAGAACTGGTTATTGCCAAAGGTATCCTGCACCGAATAATTCACCACCGTCATCAACGGGATAATGGCGCTGATGGCAACGAGTACAAAAACCGGCAACACGAAAAACCATGCGCGATTGTCAAATGGTTTGTCGATCACGCGTCAGCCCTCACCAGATGGGAATCCTCATACACATTGACACGGCTTGTATCGAACACCGCATAGGGTTCGCTTGGCACAGAATCACTCTCATCAAGGACTGCATCTATAGACTCACCGTTGATCGTGCCGCGGACTATCTTGTGCCTGCCAACATTCTCGACAACCCGGATATCCATCGGCATACCAGCATCACTGGCTTCATCACGACGAGCAAGCTTGATGAACTCCGGGCGAATACCAACTTCTACCTTACCGTTCATGAGCGGATAAGCCTGCGCCAGCTGTAATGACTTGCCAGCCACTGATACCGTATTGCCATCCACTGTGCCGGGCAAAATATTCATACCGGGCGAACCAATAAAGTAACCGACAAAAGTATGCGCCGGTTCGTCGAAAAGTTCTTCAGGGGTACCAATCTGTACCACTTCACCTTCGTACATGACCACAACCTTGTCAGCAAACGTAAGTGCTTCGGTTTGATCATGAGTGACATAGATCATCGTATGGCTGAACTGCTCATGCAGCTCTTTAAGCTTGGTACGTAACTGCCACTTCATATGCGGGTCGATAACCGTCAAAGGCTCATCAAAGAGAATGGCGTTGACGTCGTAGCGCACCAAACCACGCCCCAGAGAAATCTTTTGCTTTTCATCAGCCGTCAGACCGTGGGCGCGACGCTTTGCCTTGTCCGTCAATTCCAAGGTATCGAGCATCTTCGCCACGCGGTCCTTGACCTCATTTTTCGCCACACCGCGATTTAACAGCGGAAACGCAAGATTGTCCGCCACCGACATGGTGTCGTAGATAACCGGAAACTGGAATACCTGGGCAATGTTACGCTCTTCTGGAGATAGATCTGTCACATCCTTGCCATCGAAATGCACCCTACCGCGCGAAGGCAGTAGCAAGCCGGAAATGATGTTCAATAAAGTGGTCTTACCGCAACCTGAAGGCCCCAGCAATGCATAGGCGCCACCGTCCTGCCACTCATAATCGATTTTCTTGAGTGCAAAGTCAGCATCTACCTTGGGATTTTTCAAGTAGGAATGCGCCAGTGCTTCGAGGGTGATCGCAGCCATGTTATCAAGCAGCCTCTGCAACACTTGCCGGCGCTTGAGCAAGCTTTCCATTCATATCAAATAAATAGAAACGGCTGGGATCAAGATGCACGGTAATGGTTGTACCACTGGCTAGTCGATGCACACCATGGGTCAGTATCACCCATTTTTCCTCAGCGACCTCAACATGAATAAACGTTTCTGACCCCGTAATTTCACTTGTACCGATCACACACTCAATTGATACAGTGTGCTTACGAGACGCCGAGAGTGACATGTGGTGAGGCCGAATACCCAAGGTATATTGCCCATCGTCAATGGGATCGACACGTGACAATGGCTTTCCGCCAAAACTCATCGCACGATTCTTGATGGAAACATTGGCAACATTCAAAGGTGGATCGGCGAAGGTTTGTGCGGTCTGTATGTCGGCCGGACGATTGTAAACATCGATCGTATTACCAAACTGAGTCACCGAACCTTCATGCAAGGTTGCGGTACGTCCGCCCAACAAAAGCGCTTCATGGGGTTCGGTGGTCGCGTAGACAAAGATGGCCCCGGTTTCAGCAAACAGACGCGGCAATTCGACGCGTAGTTCTTCGCGAAGTTTGTAGTCGAGGTTTGCCAGTGGTTCATCAAGCAAAACCAGCTCTGCACCCTTAACCAGTGCACGAGCAAGCGCGGTACGCTGCTGTTGACCACCCGAGAGGTTCAACGGGGTGCGATCAAGAAATTCGGTCAGCTTTAACAGTTCTGCCGCTTCTGCCACCTTCTTTTTTATCGTGGCCTTATCAACGCCTTCAATACGTAATGGCGAGGCGATATTCTCAAAAACCGTTAAGGTCGGATAGTTGATGAATTGCTGATAGACCATCGCCACATTGCGGCTTCTGACCGACACGCCAAGCACAGACTGGCCATCCATACGAATATCGCCAGCGGTCGGACGGTCAAGCCCAGCCATCAGCCGCATCAATGTTGTCTTGCCGGACAAGGTAGGTCCGAGCAATACATTCAATGATCCACGCTCGAGACTCAGATTCACGTCATGGATGTGATTATTCGTACCCACCGTCTTGCTGACACCGCTGAGCTCTAGCATTGATTCGTGAAGCAGTCGAAAGTTACCTTCACGACCCTAATGCTCTGAAAATCGAAAGTCAATCGAAACCAGAGCGGAAATGATCTGCGAGACAGATCCGGTCGATAGATGGCTTATCGCTCGGTTTCGATTGTACGAATATCGAAACTCGACAAGAGATCCCTGAATTTCGCGCCCGGACACACATCGGTTACAAAGGAGTGGGTTTGCGATATATGACCGATACGCACCGGCGCCGCACGTTCGTATTTACTACTGTCTGCCACTAAAATGACATGACGTGCATTGGACATGATCGCTTGCGTAACCTTGACCTCCCGATAGTCGAAATCGAGCAAGGCACCACTCGCATCAATGGCCGATGCTCCGATCACGGCAAAGTCCACCTTGAACTGATTGATAAAGTCAACAGCGGCTTCACCGACAATACCACCATCGGAAGATCGTACTTCACCAGACGCAATTATCACTTTGTTTTCAGGATATGGGCGAATCAATGAGGCCACATTGATATTGTTCGTGATCACCAGTAATCGCTGATGCTGCAGCAAAGCCTGGGCAACTGCTTCAGTGGTGGTGCCAATATTCAGAAACAATGACGCGTCGTTTGGAATGATGGCCGCTACCGCTCGTCCAATGGCCTCCTTGCGCTCGCCAGCCAACATGCGCCGCGCCTCATAGCTCATGTTCTCGACGCTCGAGGCCAGTCGAGCACCGCCGTGCGTACGCAATAACAAGCGCGATTCGCACAGACGGTTGAGATCTTTCCTGATAGTCTGAGGAGTGACGTCAAACCGCGTAAGGAGCTCCTCAACGCTGACCTGGCCACTTTCTCTGGCAATATCCAATATCGCCTGCCGGCGTTCTTCGGACATGTTGCTTGTTTCGTTTTGCCTGATATTGACTATAAACGAAAGCTCAAACGAAGGGATGTTCGCGAATTCAGCGACGGCAGTACAATGGACGCAAAAAAGGGCCCTGTATCCATGAGCACACCTCTCCTCCTTAGCATTGACCAAGGTACTACCAGCTCGCGCGCCATGCTGTTTGAAAAGAACGGCAGTACATTCGCGGTGGCGCAAAAGGAATTCAAACAGTTCTACCCGCAATCCGGCTGGGTCGAGCATGACCCCGAAGAGATATGGGAGACGACACTCGGTGTATGTCACGAGGCTCTGGCGATCGCCGACAAGGCGGGCCGAACCATTGCAGCGATTGGCATCACCAATCAACGCGAGACCACGCTAGTCTGGGATCGAAAAACCGGCAAGGCCATTCACAAGGCCATCGTCTGGCAGGACCGACGCACCGCGGACACTTGTCGTGCCCTAAGCGATGCGGGCAAGGCGGAGCGGGTCACCGAAAAAACCGGCCTATTGCTTGATCCCTACTTCTCCGGCACCAAGATCGCGTGGATTCTCGATAACGTTGCGGGAGCACGTGCCCGAGCCGAACGCGGTGAATTGGTGTTCGGCACCGTCGATACGTTTCTGATCTGGCGATTGACCGGCGGCAAGATGCACGTCACCGATACCACCAATGCCTGCCGCACCTTGTTGTTCGACATTCACAAGAATGCCTGGGACAAGGAGCTCTGCGACATCATCAACGTACCCATGGAACTGTTGCCTGAGGTACGCGATTGTGCAGCGGACTTTGGCACCAGCGAATCATCAGTGCTGGGAACAAGCTTACCAATAGCAGGAGTTGCCGGTGATCAACATGCAGCATCCATTGGTCAGGTCTGCTTTGACGAAGGTATGGTCAAGAGTACCTACGGAACCGGTTGTTTCATGATGCTCAATACCGGCGACAAACCCATTCCTTCAAAGAACCGTTTACTGACAACCGTTGCCTACAGACTCGATGGCAAAACCAACTACGCCATCGAAGGTTCCATATTTGTTGCAGGCGCAGCGGTACAATGGTTGCGCGATGGCCTTGGTCTGATCAAATCGGCTAGTGAAACCGAGGACCTGGTACAAAGTATCGAAGACAATCAAGGTGTCTACCTCGTCCCGGCTTTTACCGGTCTCGGCGCGCCACATTGGGATGCCGATGCTCGTGGCGCCCTGTATGGACTGACCCGCGACACAGGTCCGGCCGCAGTTGCCCGTGCAACGCTCGAATCGGTGTGCTTTCAAACCATGGACTTGCTGGATGCAATGCGTTCGGACGGTGCCAGTATTGCCGGCGTACGGGTTGATGGCGGCATGGTCAATAACAACTGGTTGACACAAACCCTAGCTGACATTCTTGATGTTGAAGTCTCACGGCCAGAGCAAACAGAAACAACCGCATTGGGTGCTGCTTATCTCGCAGGTCTGCAATGTGGGGTGTATTCGTCATTGGATGACCTGACTCAAAACTGGCAGCTCGACCGATCTTTCTCCCCCCAGCTCGACAAGGACAGACGTCACAACATGATTGCTGGTTGGGAAAGTGCCATTGCGCGTACACGCTCAAATTACAAAAGTTAAGGTGGATTTAACAGTAGCGTCAATGCAGACTCATCAGCCAGAGCTGCCATACGGCAGATTCCTCTGTCAGAGAGCCATACGGCAAAGTCCGCTGTCAAGACAACCATGCGCAGGCCTGGTCGATGACTTCCAACAGCTTGATCATCCTAATTTGATCGCCATCGAGACAAAAAGATAATTTGATCAACAATACGACGACGATTCAAGCGACGATGGGCGTTCGCGAATGGCTGATGCTGTTTGCCTTGTCCATCCTATGGGGCGGATCGTTCTTTTTCGTCGAGATTGCCGTGTCGGAACTACCACCGCTGGTAATTGTACTGTGTCGCGTTGGACTTGCCGCATCGGTGTTGTGGGCAATCATTCTCGCACGCGGTATTGCTCTACCTCATGGAAGAGAAGTCTGGCTTACCTTTCTTGGCATGGGGATGTTGAACAATGCCATTCCGTTTTTTCTGATTGTCTGGGGACAACAAAGCATTGCATCGGGGCTTGCCTCCATTTTAAATGCAACAACGCCGATATTCACAGTCGTCATTGCACACTTCTTTCTCGCTGACGAACAAATCAGTACACGTAAGTTCGTCGGCATCCTTATCGCGATTGCTGGTGTCGTCATACTGGTATTGCCATCGATTGGTCTCGGCGAAACATCAACCTTGCTGGGACAACTTGCGATATTGGGCGCGACAATCAGTTACGGTTTTGCCTCAGTATTCGGCAGACGTTTCAAAAGTCTTGGAATATCTCCTATGATGAGCTCCGCAGGACAACTCACCGGCTCAACAGCACTGCTACTGCCTGTCACGCTAGCGATGCACTCACCGCTAGACATGGCAATGCCCGGCACGACAGTGTTGATTGCACTCATATTGCTGGCAGTTGCCTGTACTGCATTAGCCTACCTGTTGTTTTTCAGCATTCTTTCAAGCGCGGGGGCAACGAACATCGCTCTAGTCACATTACTGGTACCAGTAACCGCTGTTTTACTCGGGGTATTGGTACTTGGTGAAAAACTGTCGGCAAATCATTTGATCGGCATGGCGGGGATCAGCTTGGGACTTCTTGTTCTGGATGGACGACTCTTTCGACGCCACCACATGTAGCTACAAAGGCTTAAGCAACGCTTGATCTACAACTTGATCTACAACTTAAGCCTGTCATTTCACGCATTTAAGCCATTGCGTTACCCGACTGCGCACGCATGAAGGTATGAAATTCAAAGCGCTTGAGCTCGCGTGCCAGCATCAGCACACCAAGCAAAGCGGTAAATGTCATCGACAGCCCAAATCCGTAGCCATAATACTCTGGGCCAAGTTTTATTGAAAAAACAGTAAATACAGTATTGCTCGCCAACAACACTAAACACAGAATACATGCTCCGCGTAGCTTGTCGAGATAGAAAAATACATTCAAAACTACAAGCATTATCACCTGTGCAGCGACACCGATAAGATCTATATAGAAGAGAGGAACATACGCCTTCGAAAAACCGAACGTTGATATTATAGATGGACCGAGAAGATAAAAAACCATCACAGCGACACCTTGAATTTTCGCGATAAGGAAAAAGCCATCACGCACAGTCAATACCATTTCATCAGCGAGTTTTTCTATTTCTTGTGCGCCCGCGTTGCCGTGAACAGCAGTATAAAAGCCTTCATAAGCTGCTGAAAAATTTGTTTCCACGCGAAGCAGAAATACTGCCACCCCTGGAATAACACTTAGATAAGCAAGAAATATTGGCAGATCATAAACCAGTGAGGCACGTAGCGGCCCTATAACCGTTTCTGAAGTTTCAGCAAGCAACCAAAAAACCAATTTATCAGCCCAGATCCCCAGATTATAAAAAACCCCAACGAGAATCAGGATAGGAAAAATTTGGCTTGGCTTGAGAAAATCCAAGCGCACACCTTTGGTCACCGGATATTCCGGCATTACGACACCAAGCATTGTGAACAACAATAAGCCATGCCCCAACAATAAACCAATTAGTAAACCATTCAGCCCCATTGACATCAACATCAAAGAGAACACAGCAGTTAAGCTGTAAGCTGCAGCTAATGAAGCCAGGATCAGCTTGTAGCGTTTAAGACCTGCAACGAAAACGACAATGATCCAAATATTGGATAAAAGGACAAAATTGCCGATCATCAGCATTTCGTAAACCAGACCTCCGCGAGACACCAGAAGTGCCGAGGCGATTCCTATCACACCACTAAATGCAGTCGTCAGAAGTATCGCGCCCAACAAATTAGGGTTGATATATTCATATTTGCCTTCAACGAGTCGATCAGCGACGAATCGAGCGAACATGAACTGTAATAGCCCAGTCAGAATCATCGATGTGCCGATCAACCAGATGACAGATGTTGTATAGCTCCTTGCATCTAAACTCGAAACACTTTGTGCCAAGACTCCCAGGCCAATCAGCATTAGCCCAAGAATGAAAAGAATCCAGGGCCCCACGCTGACAAGACCAGCGAATCTGTATGCGTCCAAGCTACCGTGACGAGTATCGCCATCCAGGTACTTACGAAGTTCGAAACCAATGCCTGTCATGATCAGAACGCCTTTTTTCCTGACAGATTCATATCCAGTACTCCGCAACATGCTTGAGCGGCGGATAACGAAGAAACGCCTTGTCTATGGATTCAAGCAAAATGGATACACTTTTAAAATCCCGGCTGACAAACGCCGACTCGGCTAGATATGGTGTCACTTTTTCCATCGGCATACCTAATTGCTTTGCCTTCTGGAAAGCAAGCACTGCGCGACCTGAATCACCTTGAGCGAGCAAGGATCTACCTAAAGTAAAATAGGCATTCCGATTTGTCGGCTGAGCCTTTATTGCCATAGCGGACGCTGCAGCCACCTTTGAAAGTAATTTTTTGCGGATATCAGGCTCGTAACTTTTAAATGTCAAAAGCTCCCAATAGTTACTGGCAATTTGCAACCAAATATTGGAGCGATCTGCTCCGTGGGTTGTTTTGATTTTTTTTTCCAACTGTCGGATTTCGCCATTAAGCGCGGTAATTTTTCTGCTCAAGGTCTTAGCGGCAGTCTGTCGAATCCGCCCATCGTGATGACGCAAGGCTCGATTCAATGTTGTTATCGCCAACGATGCTCGCATGTTTCCTGCTGATAGCACCTTCTGATGCAAATCGTCCTCGTCATCAGAATGCAGAAGATGCTCAGCGAAGCCACGTCGATCGCGCTTTTGCACATCACGCCCGATAGGCGAAGTAAATGACAACTGAGGGTTACGCGTCACCTGCCAGTACACTGGCTGTCGATGCCGCTCATCAGCAAAGTGAATCCCTAGAATCAGTGCAGCGCAAATACCAACCAGCCCGACTAATGGAACAGTCAGGGATATGAAGAAACCAAGCACGAAGAATGAACCAGAACGCGCGCCACTCAGTGAAGATGCCATCACCGCGATTCCAGAGGCGCCGAGCATTGAGGCAAAAAAATGTGCTGTTATAAAACGCCACGGAGACAGAAAAAGATCAACGCCGATGAGCGTACCGCAGACAATTGATAACTCAACGATCGCGGCGACTAGAACGAAAGCCAGCGCCCGGATGTTACGCTGCGCGTTCATAGGGCTCATCAGTGTGACTCGCAGCAGTTTCCTGCAATTCAAATGCAGCCATATCGAGATCAGCGTATTCTTTGATGAATTCCATACACGACTTGCGCGTATCACCTGGCTGCAACTGCATGGCACCAGACTCCACAAGAATTTCAGTCAATGGAAAGCCGTATGTTTTTTCGACAAGCTTGGATGCGCGTTGAATGTATGAATCGCACTGCTCATCGCTAAGTAAGGGCAGCAGAATCGCCACCGCACTGTTATCGCTGCGTGTGATTGGCAACCACGAGCTGTCAAGACCGCGGATATTCTGACTCAGGAATCGTGCAACCGACACCGAAGCCTCACTGTCATCAAGCTGTAAACACAACAAGGAAGATTGAACTCCATGCTGCGTTGAGAACCGCAGTGCGGCATCAAGCTCAGACAGAAACCAGGCTGTCTTGGAATGGCTCTGCCCTCTTAATCGAGTAAGAAGATTCCCGATATACCCACCTAACAGCGAGAGAATATTCAAATTTTCCTGCTGGAAGGCCATGAAATGCATGTCCTGGATAACGAGCAACCCATGAAGATGATCATTAAAATCCACAATGGGCACTATCGCCAAGGCACTCGGCTGGAAATCATCTTTCGCCAGCGAATCAAGCTTTACGCTGACCAGCTCATGTGTTTCTATGGCAATTCTCATCATGGGATCGATGCTTTGTAATTCATCCATTTCGCCATGAATCGCAACCGGTTTCGGATCAATACGCTTTTCATCTTTCATCACATACAAACCAGCAACCTGCACAGAGCAGAATTGGGCAAAGATCGCCATAAGCTCTTTACCGGCAACCATACCTTCCGCATTACCAGCCAGAACTGGCTTCAATTGCTGCAGGGCTTCTCGTAAACTCAGGCGCTGACCCGCCAAGTATTCTTCAAGCTGACCATGTGACACCTTGAGAATGTGATAGTCGGTGGAAAACTGCTTCAGACGATGTCTGAGATATTGATTCTCGGCGTCACTCTGGATTGACTTGCGGCGCCATTGCAAAGATGCGTCACCAACTATGACACTCATGACCACCATACCTACGCACAAGGACATCAGCGTAGACAGTTCGTCAGCGTATGCGTTAGTCGGCATCACGATGAAGACGGCGGAAGCAAGTACACTACAAAGAAATCCCCAAATACTTCCATAACGCGCAGCGAACAACACAGGCCCAGCAATAACCCAAGGGAAGCCGGAATTGATTCCGAGTGGGTCCTCTGAAAATATCAGATGACCAAGTAAAGGCAACAGAGCGGCAAACAGAACAAATTCAACAAGCCGAGTTTTACTGCCGCGACCGAATCGAAACTCCTGAATGACATTAGCGATCGCACTCGGCGAACGGCTTTTGTTTTTATTCAGCTTTTTCACAACGTCAAATACCTGTACCAATCAACTTGATCGAAACTTATCGAACAAATAATTGACTATATCGATGCTCATCCCGAAAAGCCTCGCACAGCCCGGAACAGGCTCGATCGAGCCGCTCGCCATATGAGCAGGCAGGAACGACAGCAAGCGCCGAAACAATAAATTCTTATATGCTATGAACATCAACAGGGCGGCCCCATATCACCGAATCGCCTAGCCTTTCGGCTGAATGCGAGTAAATTTAAGCCCAAACAAGCAATCGCTAAGCCATGTGGGGAGAAATTCGGATTTGGATCACAGATGTAGGTCGAAAACGTGATTCAAGTCGTAAATGGCCTATTTCGGTGTTGTTATGACTAATCCGGTATAGTTTTCTTCGTCTATTGAACAAGGAGGTTCAACGGAATGAACCCGAATTGCCCCCGCTGCGGCGCCTCAGGCGTCATCAAATATGGTCAATTTTATCGCGCTAAAGACGCCCAGAGCATCCAGCGATATCGCTGCATACTGGGCTTTCGAGTTGCGCAAATCCCCGCCTATGGCCTGATTGCCCGGCGTTCAAGGGAAAAATACGGCCCTCGGCGTAACCTTAGTGGCTATGCGCGTCGCGATCTGTTGAAGACCTTGGCGCCGCATATTGCGCCACAGGCAACTGTCACCTGTGACGAACACCCACGCTACCGAGCAGAGCTTAAAGCGGCTTTAACCAACGTTAACGTGACTCAACATCGCTCTGTACGGGGCTCTTTGACGGGGCAAGGTGAATTGAAACGCGCGGGGTGGGACCCTTTATTCACTATCAACCACACGCTCGCAATGATGCGAGACAACATCAAGCGATTGACGCGTCGAACCTGGTGTACGACGAAACTGCAGAGTGCTCTGGAGGATGTTATCGCCATCTATGTTCACTTCCACAACAGTCGTCTCGTGTAGACGAATCGACCATACAATCAGCCCTTCATGGAGAGAACTCTCGATCCACGAGCCAACAACAGCCAAGTCGGCCAGTTATATGCTAGTCTGATTACTCCAACCGCAACGCAAAGGAGGTGATCAAATGTCTAGTGTTTTGATTTCTGGCAGGTCAGCTCTGGGTTCTACACAGTAGAGACGACGCTCCCGATTGTGTAGTACTCAAACTAAAGGCTGATCCAAGTCGGCCAAAGCACGGGGCCACCTCTTACAGGGGTGGCCTTTTTTCGTTTAACCTCTGGCATCCGGACATAGATCAAGCAATAACTTTAGTTTTGAATAAGCCGGGCAATGATACTTCGAGAATACTGAGATCACTGTTCATGTTGGTATAGCGATACACAGCGTCTGGCGGTAGTGTGAAAGCATCGCCTGTCACCAGTTGTTGCCCCTCAACGGTAAGCGATCCTGACAGTACATAGCTGAAAAGTATGTCAGCATTATGGCTGGATCGGATTTCTGCATTGCTTGTTGATAACGCCTGAGGGCCTGGGCTCACAACGTGTACACATGCCTTGCCATCGGTTGCAGCTGCCACACCGGTTTCACGAGCGGTAAATCCGGTCAGGCGATGATCTATATGCGTCGCATCATCCAGACGATGATGGCAAAATCGCTGCCCGTCGAACAATCGATCACGATTAACGGTTGAGTTCGGCAGTGACATATCATGATCAATAGTCGTTATGTGCTCTGCCGGAACACCTATTTCGATAACCTCCAAGCCGTCTGAGGCTTCCAACACTCGATGACGTATTTCGGGTGGTTGCGTTACGCAGTCACCGGGGCGTAGATAAAATTCATCGCCCTGATCTTCGTACACGAGTTTAACCCATCCGGCGACGCAGTAGATCAGCTGAAAACCGACCGTGTGGTAGTGCACCATATCGGGCACTGGACCACCGTCAGGTATTCTAATATGCGAGGCGATGATGCTGCCTCCTAGCCTGCTTGGAATCAGGTCTCGGTAATGCATACCTGCCCGCCCGATAATCCATGGCGCGCTGTCTTTCAAGGTACGTACTTCAAACTGATGTTGCGTCGGCGGGAGCTCAAGAGGTGTCGTATCCTTTTCCCAACGTAACTGGGTTCCACCTGGCGATGTTCTTGGTTTGGTGGCAAGGGCCTCTTCTGATGACTTGATAACAAGCACGGTATCGGACGGATTCTCGTCTCTTACGAGGCGCACGGCCAAACCATAACCATTAAGCTCGGCAACTCGTGGATCGTCGGCGGGATGGATAAGGTCCAGCTTGAAGCCGAGTGTCTCGGTGAAGAATGCGAGCTCCTCGTGAAGGTCCGTGCAATGAAGTACGCACATCGCTGCGACAGGTTTGCTTGATTCCGGCGTATAACGGCTCATAGCCGGAGTATACTCTCACTGTCATCGAGCTAACGTGCACAACACCGTGAACCAGGCAACTGCCAAGAAAAAATCAAATCCCCTTGTTGATATTCTGATCAGCATCCTCATTCCTTCCATCATTCTGATGAAGATGAGTGGCGAGGACCGTCTGGGCCCTACTACCGCGCTGATCGTTGCACTGGCCTTTCCGATTGGCTATGGCCTCTACGATCTCATTGTCAATGGAAATCGCAATGTGATGGCGGTGCTAGGTGTTGTCAGTGTACTGCTCACTGGCGGCATCGGACTGTTGAAAATCGACGCGCAATGGCTCGCTGTAAAGGAAGCCGCCATCCCATTATGCATTGGCATAGGGGTTATCGTCGCCAACAAGCTTGGTTTCCCATTGATCAGAAAACTGCTATTCAATCCAGAGTTGATGAATACAGAACTTATCCAGAAAACGCTCGACGAAAAGAACAACGCCAAGCTGTTTGAAACTCGTCTGAATCAAGCTAACTATTTTCTCGCCGGCACTTTCTTTTTCAGTGCCGTGATGAATTACGGATTAGCCAAGACTATTGTCACCAGTGCAAGCGGGTCGTCAGCTTTCAATGAGGAATTGGGGCGAATGAACCTGCTGAGTTATCCTGTCATTGTCGTGCCGTCGATGATCATGATGCTTGCGATATTCTGGTTTATCTGGCGAACCGTCAGCAAGCTGACCGGCTTGACACTTGAAGAAGTCATGCTTACTGAGCAAACCGACAAGAATGACACGTCTGAGTCACACTAATCTGGGTCACTCTAAAAATCTGAATCACTCTAAAAAAACGCTGACCCTTTGAAAGAATTTCTCAACAAACAACTCTATTGCCCCCATCAATCCTGATCACATAAATCCTGATCACATC
>CAYUZB010000054.1:0-24925 GCA_964449565.1 uncultured Granulosicoccaceae bacterium
TCTGCCTCTACTCTGGCCGCCTCTGCAGCAGCCAACTGGTCGGCCTGTGCTCTAGCCTCTACCTCCCTAATTAGCCGTTCGGATTCTTTTATTGAATTGTTTTTATCCTCTATGCTTTCGCGCCGTAGGGCTTCGATACGAGTAAGCACCTCAATAAATTCAGGCTCGCCATAGCCGTACAAGGTACGGTCCATTGAATTCACTCTGTCAGTCACCGCGTCAAAGTCACCGTTGGCGATCATATTCTCGAGTGAAGAGATTTCCGACTTGAATTGATCATACAAACCACTTGCAGGCACCGCGTCTGCTAAAAGATCCGTTCCACCTGCTTCCTGAGTATCAATAGTGTCGCCCAAAAGCTCAGTCGGTGACTCAACGGATGCAGTGTCGCCAGCAACTTCTGAAGCGATAGGCAACTGCGGTTCGGAAGCATTATTGCCCGTCGCTTCGGCGACGGTTTGCGTTGTCGGGGGCAGTAAATAAATATGTGCAAGGATACCAAGCCCACCAAGAACCAAAATCGATAAAGTCAGTAATCCATAGCGAAGCAACCCTGGCATGTCTTCTGGCTCAGGATCGACTTGATGCACCTTGCGCATGTCTTCGGCAAAAGACATGTCTCGGCGATTTCGATCAAAGCGCGAATAGTTATCGATGGCATGGTCGCGCCGAGAGTTCGGCGTCTTGGAATCAGAAACGCCATCGTTTAGAAAATCAAAATCGCCATCATCCTGGAGGTGATCCTCTCTGGTTTGATCTTTCAGAGTTTCCACGATCACGCTTGTACCAGCCCGGAGAGCACCAGATGTTGATACAGGTACAGGCTTGCGAATTTGCGGCATCATGAATTCCGCTGGCGCTTTCTGGGCCGCAGGCTCGGACTGATGCGTACGAGCCAGTTTGTCTACACGATTTCCTTTATCCGCAGCCAATCCTTTCTCATCGAGAAAATTGAACATCGACGTGTCATCGAACATCGACGTGTCATCATGATCTATTGGATCGATTTCTTGTTTTGGCATAGCAGTTCTAACGACTCGACAAATGGCACCCTTCGGGCACTTTACAAGTCTGGAGAGACATGATATCCGATCTGCTTACCGTATTCGGCTCAAATCGAGCAACAACCCCGCGGATTAGTCGAGGAATTCACACTTTCGTAGGGGAATTTGACCGCATCAAGCCTGTGGTCTGAATTACGGTAGGAGTACGGTCCAAATCAATTCGCTCAATCCGGCGTCAGGATGCGCCGGCAGAAATAGGGTCGCACTACGTGCCCCATCCGGCCCATTCGCCAGCCAGGCGCCTTCGCGCACAATGACCGCTTCATGTCGATTTTCACCGTCAAGCCACGGTGCGTGACTAAACCGCGGATCAGCGAGAAACGACTTCGCCAGTTCAACACCGGTTTCATCCAGCCAGTATATGGTTGCGTCTCCTGGCCGTGGTCCCAAACCATCTCGGGGTGAATTGTTGTTAGACGCCGATTCGAAAACCTGATGAACTCGCAAGCCATTTTCATTGAACTCGAACAACACGCGAATACCAGCCTGAGATGAAGTGGCCATTAGTAGGAAACACAACAACATTGCATGGTAGAACTTCATCATTGCACTGTTACCTGCCATTGCCAGGAAAAAATCCCGGCATGAGGTGATGGTTGACGAATCGCCCCGGTGATATCGCTGACGATAAGCTCCAATGTATGTTGCCCAGGTAGCGGACTAATGGAAACCCGCTTCTGATCGCTTTCATCTGTTATGTCCTCACCATTCAATTTCCATTGAACCCGTTGCACCAAATCACCGAACAAGGTGGCTACCGAGAACTCCTGAGTCGCCCCTGCATCTAACTGCACCGCTGTTGATATGGGAGAAAAACCGCGTATACCTTCGGTCATTCGATAGAGACTCAGTATCCATTGTTCACTGTTGACCGGGCCAAACGGATCGCTATATCGACGCATTCGACTGGTTGAGGTTGGCCGAAAAACTCCCCGACTTTGATACAAGCCGCCTTCAAACACTCCGACGCCCTGATCACCTGCCTGTGATGGTAAAGGTAATGAAGGATCGATCCAGACATGCCATGGCACGCGCTCAGGATCATCTGTAAAGGCAATATTTGGATAGTTTTGAGTAATCGACGCAGGGCCAAGCCTTTCCACGATTTCAGCATCAACATATTCATCGGCAAGCCCGGCCAGGCTGTGTCCAAGCTCATGCAAGGCGATCTCAGGTGCGAAAGCGGATGTCACCGCAATACTGCCACCGCTATTGGCACTTCCGCCAAAACGCAAGTCATTGACCAACAGAATTATCTGGTCAAGATCAGGGTATTCGCGTAAAGCGGTTTCAAATACTCGCAAGGTATTGGTACACACCAGTCGGATAACATCGAGGCAGTTGTAAGCGCTGTCAAACGCCGTATCACGGCTGTCGACGACATCGTTGTCATCAGCACCGGAGTCATTCGAAACCGTTTCGACCATGTGAATATTAAACGCGACCAGATGAGCCGCAATGCCCATATCAGAGCGCAGCATGTCTATCATTGTCTCGGCATGGAGGCGAAGCAAGGCTTGTTGATCCGCACGATAGCCATCACCGAGAATGACAAGATTAACGCCGGCACCTTGCTGGCTGCCCACCAAGGTTCTACCCAAGCCGCTAGCCGATACCGGATGCAATCTGATAGGTACGATTTCACGACGGGTCGCGCCAAACACATCTGATGCGATCAAGACAAGATTGACGTCAATGACTTCTGGGATTTCGCCGACAGTGAGTTCAATCGAGCCATCAACGACGCTTGTACTGACAAAGGCATTCGACTCTACAGTGAGATCGACAGGAGCACCATCATTGTCAACATCATCCGGAAAGACACTCACGGTCAGCGACTGACCGGAATCCATGGCAAGTGGGAACTGACTCAAATTGAGAATCGGCGCGTCATTGACATCGATGACCTCGATAATCACATTCAGTAACTCATCAAACAGCCCGCTAGGGTCAGTCACCCGCAGCGTCATGCTTTGTGTGAATCCGACATCGCTTTGCTGCGGCACGCCGGTCAATCGACCAGTAAGCGAGTTCAGTGATAACCAACTCGGCAAACCGCTGCCCGAGAACGTCAGTTCGTCATCATCGACATCGGTAGCCTCTATCACGGCAACAAACGGCCTGCCTTGTTCGGCAACACGCGGAATATCGGCACCGATTATCGGGGCTTGATTGGTACCTGGCAGATCGTTCAGCTCATCGATTGATGCATCGGCACTTGAGGAAGAAGAGTCACAAGCAGACAGGCACAGAACTAATCCCAGAATGACAATATTCCGAATTTTTGCCGACAAGCATTCAGTCTTGTTACTCATAGCTTCCCGTTTACATTGTCGCCCTATCCTTAGAACATGACAATGTTACAAATCTTCACGTGCAAGTGCAGTTTCTATATAGATCTTGCGTAATTCGGTACTAACTGGACCTGGATTACCATCACCAAGTAACACCTCATCGATACTTACAACCGGTGTAACAAACGATGATGCGCTGGTTATAAAAGCTTCTTGTGCTTGTTTGGCATCATCAACGGTAAAGGGTTCCTCAAGAATGTCGTAATTTGCTTCGCGCGCGAAACGCAGCACCGCATCGCGAGTTATGCCACTGAGAATCTCATTACCAAGATGCCGCGTCTGAATAACCCGATCAGACCGAACTATATAGGCATTATTGGACGTTCCCTCGGTAATAAAACCATCTTCAACCATCCAGGCGTCATCCGCCCCTGCTTCAATAGCCGTCTGCTTACCGAGACTCGGTGCCAACAATCCGACGGTCTTGATATCGCGCCGTTTCCAGCGAATGTCAGGAATCGTAACAATCTTGATTCCAGTTGTTGCCGTGGGTGAATCAAGCAAGGACTTTACTTGAGTAAACATCACCAGTGATGACTTGGGATTTTGCGGAAAAGCAAAATCTCTGTCAGCGACGCCACGCGATACCTGCAAATACAATAGACCTTCAGTCACATTATTCAACTGCAGCAATTTTTCCTGAGCAGCAACAATGTCTTTATCCGTGCACGGAGGGGCCATCGACAGCTCGGACAAGGATCGGGCCAGGCGTTTCAGATGTGCTTGATTATCAATCAAGCGACCACCGATTACACTCGCAACTTCATACACCGCATCGGCAAAGAGAAAGCCTCGATCGAGCACCGAGATCTTGGCATCTTGCTCGGCGACAAATTCACCATTGACGTAAAAGGTTCTACTCATTTTATTGCTTCCAAAAATAAACTGCGCATATCGGCAATGCTGCCGACGACATGGTGAGGCTCATCGATGACATCCGGCCAAGGATCACCATGTTGATTGAACCACAAGGTTTGCACGCCTGCATTGTGCCCACCACCAACATCGGTCTCGGGATTATCACCTACGTGCAACAAAGCACTCGGCGGCAACTTGAACAAATTAAGACAACGATTAAACATATAAGCATCAGGTTTGGGTGGATTATCGAGCGACGCCGCTTGAATATCCTCAAAGTAATGCTTGATACCAATCTGTTCGAGATCCGCATTGCCGTTGGTAATCGCTGCAAGCCGAAACTTATTCTGCAAGGCATCGAGCATGTCGACGACACCGTCGTACAAGCGCACATTACTTCGAGCTCGATAGAACACGGCAAACGCCGTATCGGCGATATCCGGATCATAGCGGTGGGAAAGCAACAAGCGACGAATAGACTCTACACGAAGGGCCGTCACATCGGTCCACAAATGTGGCAGCTCTTTGCCCACAGCAACCCGTTGTTCAACTAATGATTCGGGCGAATGCGCCTTGGCGATCCGTGGCGTTTCTGCTGCAAACCAACGATATAGAGCCTCCTCCGCAGCGATGATCGCGGGTGCACAATCCCAGAAAGTATCATCCAGGTCAAAGCTGATGGCTTTTATGTCGCCAAGAGGCACAGCCGCAGCTCGAGCGGCAATACCACGGCTCATTCAGCGTCTCCGGCAATCAACAGAACATGCATGCGTCTTGGCCCATGTGCACCAATTTCGATAGTCTGTTCGATATCAGCCGTGCGTGACGGACCGGTGACAAAATTCAGCGCACGCGGCAAGGTGTCTAGTGCTCGCAGTTTGCTAAAGACTTCATCGACATGACGCACAACCTGATTTTCATGCAGCACCAGAATATGTGTCTCCGGCAAAAAATTAAGTGTTGCCGGTGTGTCCCCGGAACTGGCCAGGACGACGCTCCCCGTTTCTGCCACCGCTGCAAGACACGGCGTCACGCTGATGGCTTCCTCGCCACTGGCAGCACCGGTTCTGATGTTATCCGACCACCGGAGATCATCAAGTGCCGGTGCAACCGTCACCGCGCCATCGAGACTATTCGACTCGCAGTACCAGTCAACGGCCTTGACAACATCGTCTCGCGTCTGCAGCCGGACAACACTCATCAGCACCGACTCCATCTTCTCGATCAAGATATCGATCGTATTCTCGCCAATAGCCGGTAAGGTGTGCGACGGTGGCACAGCGAGACGATCACGGACCACTTGTGGTGCTTCATTGGCGGACAACACACCCGCTTCGCGCCCGAGAGCTTTACCAATGCGTCTTAGAACTTGCTCACGCCCACTCATGATTTTCGTCCATGGCTAGTGGCCTTGTAGAGTTGCATGAAAGTCGAGTTGCCTTGCGGCGCGGGGAGATCACGCCCGGCGGTCCACTGAGAGGCCAATGGTAAACGCTTGAACGATCCGCGTTTACGCCCAAGCCGTGACAAACAGGCAACTGCAAGTCGGGTCACAGCGTGATACAGGCTTGGACGTTTCGCAAAAAACACCCATACGGATAAACCGAACCGACTCGGACCACTCTGCAATTGTTGGATAAACGTCTGACGTCGATGTTCACGTAACAGATCCGGCAATGGGATGCTCATTGGACAGACTTCGGCGCATCGCCCGTTCAAGGTACAGGCGTGCGGCAGATCAGGCGCATTCTCGATGCCAATCATCGCAGGTGTCACGACCGACCCCATAGGCCCAGGATAAACCCAACCATAGGCATGACCACCGACCGAACCATAGACCGGACAATGGTTGATACACGCACCGCAACGAAAGCAGCGCAACATCTCACGCAATTCCCCCGCAAGCATGTCCGTACGATGGTTATCCACCAGCACGATATGAAATTGTTCAGGCCCATCAATATCGCCCTCTCGGCGAGGCCCGCTCATCAAACTTGTGTAGTTGGAAAAGTGTTGACCCGTAGCGCTGCGCGCCAGAAGGCGTAACAGGCAACTGGCATCTTCGAGTGTTGGCACCACTTTCTCGATACCAACGATGACTATCTGAACACGCGGCAGATTTGATGTCAGATCACCGTTGCCTTCATTCGTTACCAGCACATGTTGACCGGTTTCGGCAATCAGAAAATTAGCCCCGGTAATACCCACATCTGCCGCTCGGAATTTTTCACGCAAGACGGTTCGAGCTTCATTGACCAACGCGGTTCTATCGATCAATTTCTCTGTCAGACCATACTGCGCATGATGTTCATGAAACAGCGTGGACACCTGCTCTTTCGTCTTGTGAATGGCCGGTGCGATAATGTGACTCGGCGCTTCCTTTGCCAGTTGAATGATGTACTCACCCAGATCTGTCTCAATCGGTTCGAGTCCAGCAGCCTTCAAAGCGCCATTGATGTCAGCCTCCTCGCCGACCATCGACTTGCCCTTGGTAACGGTTTTAGCGTCAACGGACTTGCAAATATCGATAATAATGTCATTGGCATCCTTTGATGAGCTCGCCCAATGAACCTCACCGCCGTTACGTTTGACCGACGCCTCATAGGCCAACAGGTAATAATCAAGATTTTCCAGCACATGGTTTTTCAGCGCCTTCGCTTCATCACGAATCAACTGCCATTCGGGCACCAGTGCGACCGCCGCCGCGCGTTTACCGATAAAACCTTCTTTAACATTAGACAAGGCTGCCTTTAAATCGTCATCGAGCAATGCCGTACGTGCATTCTTCTTGAATGAAAGAGATTGTGACTCCATCAGCGATCGTCCTGTCTTTCAATACGCGAATCCTCTCCATCGCCGATTCCCGCTCCATCGGCCATACCGGCAAGTACCTCCGCGACGTGATAGACCTTCATGTCTTGTTCGAGCCGTTTTAGTCTTCCGCTAATATTCAAGAGACAGCCGAGATCGCCGCCAAGCAGGCTCGAGGCACCGGTTTGTTTGGCCAGCGCAATCTTGTCAGTCACCATTCGTTCGGAGATGTCCGGATACTTCACACAGAAGGTGCCGCCAAAGCCACAACAGACATCAGTATCCTCCATCTCGACAAGATCAAGACCTGCGACGCTGGACAGCAAGGCCCTGGGCTGCATCTTGATACCCAATTCGCGAAGCCCTGAGCAACCGTCGTGGTAGGTCACCTTGGCATTGAAGTCTGCTTCTATCTTGTCGACTTTCAGCACATCGACCAAAAAGCTCATCAGTTCATACGTTCTTGACGCCAGGGCTAGCGCCGATTCATGCATATCGCGATCATCGGCAAACAAATTCGGATAGTGTTCCTTGATCATGCCAGCACAAGATCCTGACGGCGCGACCACATAATCGTAGTCAGCAAACGCGGCAATTACGTTTCGGGCAATCGCAGCGGTCGATTTATCGTCACCGCTGTTATAGGCAGGCTGCCCACAGCAGGTTTGAGAGTCCGGTACTTCAACCACACACCCAGCCTGCTCAAGCAGCTGAATCGAGGCAAAACCGACATTAGGCCGATGCAAATCGACCAAACAGGTGACAAACAGTCCCACACGTGGTGACGACATCGCTAAAGGCTCCGAGACAAACAGAAAGTCTTGCACCCACCTTATACTGTGTCAATGAAAGAGACTGAGATTGTGCAAAGAATTCCGATCCGGAGTGCCCCCGGTCAGCAGCTGGCGATGATATCCACTGCGCCAGAGGGAACAGAAGCCGTTGACCCAACAGATGTCCATGCCCCACACCTGCTATTTTGCGCGGGTTTTCATTCGAACATGCGGGGTACCAAATGCGAGGCTCTGAACAGGCATGCCACCGAGCACAGCTATCATTTCACGCGTTTTGACTACCGTGCTCACGGTGAATCTGACGGTGACGCCATCAGTTGCACCTTGCAAGACTGGCTGGACGACACGCTAACCGTCATTGACGCAACAGAGGGGCCGCTGATTCTGATCGGCTCATCGATGGGTGCATGGCTCGCCACGCATGCCGCCCTGGCTCGCCCTGATCGAATTGTCGGCCTGCTTCTGATCGCGGCAGCACCTGACTTTGTGACCGAATTGATCGAACCCCATCTTGACCATCAGCAACGCTGGCAGCTGGAAACCGGAGAGACTGTCTTTCTGCCCAGCAACTATGATGAACCGCCCAGGCCGATCACCGAGCGATTGCTCGATAGTGGCCGTGAACTGGCTTTGCTCGACACCGAGAAACTGTCCGTACTTGATATTCCTGTCAGGTTGATTCATGGCACAGGAGACAAGGATGTACCTTGGCAATTTTCTGAACGGTTAATGCGGAATCTGGGCGGCGACGCTCGCTTGAATCTGCTACATCGTGCAGATCATCGCTTGTCGGATGAAAAGAGCCTCGAAATCATAAAACAGACGGTCTTGGAACTGATCAATGCAACAAAGCGGGACTCAGTTTCCACCTGAGACTTTCGGCAGTTCTATTACCACATCAGATGCATTACGCACCGCCAACTCGACTTCGATACCTACCGGGCGCGAAATCCCATAACCCTGTACAAAATCGATTCCCATATCCGCCACATAGTTCCGTGTGGCCTTGTCTTCGACACATTCGGCAACGGTCTTGATCTTCAGACTGCGACTTAACTGGATAAACGCCTGGGTAATCGCTCTGTTGGTTTCATCCGATCGAATATTACGAATGAAGTATCCATCAATTTTCAGGTAATCAATGGGCATTGAACGAATATAGCCAAACGATGACAAGCCAGCGCCAAAGTCATCCAGCGCAAAACGAACGCCAAGTTCCTTGAGCGTATTCATGAAGACAACCACGTTGTCAAAATTTGATATCGCAGTTGTCTCGGTAATTTCAAAACAGATCCGCTCACCATCCACATCACTGGCACGAACTGTCCGAATGATGCTCTCCAGACTACTCGCATCACTCAAGGTATTTCCCGAAAGATTGATCGATAGAGATATCTCTCTCCCGGCTTTTTCATACAGCTTGATAGTCTCAAGACAATTCTTCAAAACCCACAAATCCAGATCCTGCATGATCAGAAACCGTTCAGCAACCGGAATGAACGTCGCTGGCTGAACCAACTCGCCCGATTCGCTTTCCAGACGCAGTAGAATCTCAAAGTGAGATCTATTCTCAGGTTGCTTGGCAGGTACAATGGGCTGCATAAACAAGCGCAAACGATTCGCTCGCAAAGCACATTTTATTATCTCAACTTGTTCTACTTCTCTGCGATGTTGCAAGTACTCAACACTGTCAAGCGCGAACACAACGCTTTGATTCCGACCATTGCTCTTCGCCGCATAGCAGGCACTATCGGCTCGATCAATCAATTCACGAACACTGCCACAGTCGTTCTCGATTGGCGTGATTCCGACACAGGCACCCACAAAATATTGTTGGCCTTCCCAGGTAAATTGATGTTCGGATACCGCATCAATTATTTCTTGAGTACGTGATTTGGCTTCCGCCGCTGTACTCTCCATCAACAAGCCGAATTCATCTCCGCCCAAACGCGCCAATGTTTCACACGGCAAGAGAAATTCCTGAAATATCTGAGCAAGCTCCTGCAAGAGCTTATCGCCTGCGGCATGCCCCGCCGCATCATTGACCAGCTTGAACCGATCAAGATCAATCAGACAGAGTGCAAACTCATGGTCGGTATCCTGCACAAAGTTTTTTAGCTTTTTCAATCGCGATTGAAATTCGCGGCGATTATATATACCCGTCAATTCGTCGCGCAAGGCCAGGTGCGCTAATTGTTCGCGCATGGCTACCCGATCGGTCACATCGCGGGCACAACCATAATAACCCGCGAAATTACCTTCTTTATCAAGCATTGGCTGGGCAACAACCCGAACATGAACCACGGTACCGTGATCACTTGCCAGCGGAACTGTCATGTCCACAGACTGCCGTGTCCGCATCAGTTCGTGATGTTTTTCCAGCTCCTCACTTGGCGGAACTGATTCACTCAACATCTCAAGACGATGCTTGCCCAGAAGATCTGAGTGTTTGTCTGCTGTCAGCGGCTTGCAAGGACCCTCGTGATAGACATAACGGAGATCACTATCAAGCTCCCAGAACCAGTGAGCCACCAGCGATGCAAAGGCCGCATGGCGATCTCGATCCAGAGACGAGCTATTGCCAGATAAATGTTCAGTTTGCATTTTTTCTCAGACAGCGTTCCGTCGTAGTCATTTATACATACCGTGTTAGGTCTTCGTTTAACCTTTAGTTCATGTGTATGTTTTCGGCCAAACATGTAAGTTATGAGCCATTAGGTCCATAAATCCAGACCGGTTCACAGGAGCGACGTTCAGCAGTTCACACACTTGCTGCTCAAACTGCCAATAGGAATAACGTCAAGTCTCTCAAGCAGGAGCAAGACAGCGACTATTTGAGCGATGGATGCTTTGGAAGTAACCCTCGCCAAGTCGGATACGGCTATAAAAAATGCGAAACAGGGCACGTTCGACAAGACGCATATGTTTTCCAGGCGACGTGGACGATCTAACGTCTAGTTTTAAAAAACGTCGTCAAACGGGCTGCACAATCATCGGCCAATACACCTTCGCTTATCGCCACACGATGATTGATTCCGGGCAACATCAGTGCATCATGCAGACTCACAACCGCTCCCGTTTTCGGTTCGCGTGCACCAAACACCAGACGCTTGATACGCGCTTGCAATAGTGCTCCACAGCACATCAGGCACGGTTCGAGTGTCACAAACAGCGTGCAATCTTCAAGTCGGTAGTTATTGACAGCCAATGCTGCCGCCCGAAGGGCCTGGACTTCTGCATGGGCGCTGGGATCGACACGCCCAATGCAGGCATTGTGGCCTTCTCCAATGATGCGGTTGTCCTGAACAACAACCGCACCGACAGGAATCTCACCTTGAGCCGAGGCCAAATCAGCGAGCTCTAGCGCCCGCTGCATATAGTCTTCGTCTAGCAATCCAGTGGACAGACGACTAGCTGGAAACTGCTTCGCCTTCGGCAACAGCCTTCATGCTCAAGCGTATCCGACCCTGCTTGTCGACCTCCAGAACCTTGACCTTGACCACTTGACCTTCAGATAATTCATCAGCCACGTTCTGAACACGCTGCTCGGAGATCTGAGAGATGTGTACCAGGCCATCCTTGCCAGGCAGAATGTTGACGAAAGCACCGAAGTCCATGATCTTCTGAACCTTACCTTCGTAGATGGTCCCGACTTCGATATCAGCTGTGATCAGTTCGATACGACGCTTGGCCTCTTCACCCGCGGTTCGATCGCTGGACGCAATCTTGATCAAGCCATCATCACCAATATCGATTGTCGCACCCGTCTCTTCTGTCAGCGCGCGAATGACCGCACCACCTTTACCAATAACTGCTGCAATTTTTTCGGGGTTGATCTTCAGGGTAATGAAGCGAGGTGCATGCTCGGACAGATCGCCACGTGGCTCGGCCAACACCTTCGCCATCTCACCAAGGATATGAATACGGCCATCTTTTGCCTGCGCCAGCGCTTTTTCCATGATTTCTCGCGTGATGCCATCGATCTTGATATCCATCTGCAAGGCAGTAATGCCGGACTCGGAACCGGCAACCTTGAAATCCATATCACCTAGATGATCCTCATCACCGAGGATGTCAGACAAAACTGCATAGTCGTCACCTTCCTTGATCAATCCCATGGCGATACCTGCAACGGGCGCTTTCAAAGGCACACCGGCATCCATCAAGGAAAGACTGGTGCCACACACCGAGGCCATTGAACTTGAACCATTGGATTCCGTAATTTCCGATACCACACGAATCGTATAAGGAAAATCCTCATCCGAAGGCATGACAGCCTGTACACCACGTTTTGCAAGCTTGCCGTGTCCAATCTCGCGACGCTTTGGCGACCCAACGAAACCGGTCTCGCCTACGGAGTACGGAGGAAAGTTGTAGTGCAACATGAAAGCCATGCGGGTTTCGCCTGACAAGGCGTCGATAATTTGTGCATCACGTGTTGTACCGAGTGTCGACGCGACGATCGCCTGCGTTTCACCACGGGTAAACACAGCCGACCCGTGAGATCTTGGCAGCACACCTGTTTGTACCGTGATCTGGCGAACCTTGTCGGTGGTTCGGCCATCAATTCGTGGCTCACCCGCAATGATGCGGCCGCGAACAATTTCCTTTTCCAGTTTTGAAAATGCACCCTTAACATCACCAGCGCTGTATCCGTCTGCGCCATCAGCCGCTGCAAGCGCTTCAACCGCTTTGTCTTTCGCTGCACTCACAGCATCTTGACGTACCTGCTTCTCGGCAATCTGATAAGCCGCTGTCAAGTCACTACGAACCGCCGCATCGACTTTTTGCGCCAGATCGGTATCCGCTTCAGGTGCTTTCCAATCCCACGGAGTTGCATTGACCTCAGCGGCCAGTTGCTTGATAGCAGTAATCGCCGTTTGTAACTGCTCATGACCAAACATGACCGCATCCAACATGGTGGATTCAGACAGTTGATCCGCTTCTGATTCCACCATCAAAACCGCTTGATCAGTACCGGCAACGACAAGATCAAGTGCTGTGCTTTCCATTTGAGTTGTCGACGGGTTAAGTACGTACTCGCCATCGATATAACCGACTTTTGCAGCCCCAACCGGGCCGGCGAAAGGAATGCCGGAACAAGCCAGCGCAGCGGATGCACCAATGAGTGCAGGTATATCAGCACTGATTTCAGGGTCGAGTGACATGACAGTGGCAATGACCTGAACTTCATTCATGAAGCCTTTGGGGAACAGCGGTCGCAAAGGTCGATCGATCAAACGACAGATCAATGTTTCACTCTCACTCGGACGTCCTTCGCGTTTGAAGAAGCCACCCGGGATCTTGCCCGCCGCATAAGTTTTTTCCTGATAGTTAATCGTCAGTGGAAAAAAGCTCTGGCCTGGGTTGGCTTCCTTTCGACCAACCACGGTAACGAGTACCACGGTGTCGCCCATGCTGGCGACAATCGCTGCACTGGCCTGCCGGGCGATTTCGCCCGTTTGCAGCGTGACAGTCTCGCTACCGTATTGAAAAGTTTTTGAATGTATGGTCACTGGTTAGATCCTTGATGGGTTGCTTGATTAACGGACGGCGCGCGTTTAGCGGCGCAGGCCAAGACGTTTGATCAGATTCTGATAACGGCTGGCATCTTTTCCGTGTAAGTAGTCAAGGAGCTTGCGACGTTGATTGACCATACGAAGCAGACCACGACGTGAGTGGTGATCATGCTTGTGATCCTTGAAGTGTTCGGTCAGGTGAGAAATTCGCGCGGACAGCAATGCAACTTGTACTTCGGGTGACCCTGTGTCCGTAGAGTCGATCTGGTGTTCTTTGACGATTTCCGCTTTTTGTTCGGGGCTAAGGCACGACATTGTCAGGAATTCTCCGGATGATAATTAACGATGAAAAAAAATGATGAGGTACGACGAAAACCCCTCATTATATCAGTTCAGGACCACTGAATGACGCGTTTCGGGGTTAGAAACCAGTTGTCTCTCGCCATCTCGCCAAGCCCAATCAGCCGCGTGGACGCCGGATCGCTGCCCCCAACCGACCACGGCTCGTAAACTCGACACAGGGCCCGTCCGGATTCGCCTGAAAAGCTCTCTGCAGAGAAATCGCCGGGGGAAAAATCCATCATGCAGCGATTTTGCGCATTTATTGGCGTATCTGAGGGTGTGCCTTGCCCATGACGGAAGGCGACAGCGGCCTCGGGACGCAAAGTCACTTTCGGCAGATGACCGAGGCCCGCATCCAAAGGCAGCAGCAAGTCATCAAGCGCCGCAAAGCCGGCTTCAGGTGTGAGCGTGGTCATCAAGTGTTCCAACTTGTCGAAATCGTACATCGTGGCGCCGTCAAACGGCGATACGGACGAGCGTCTGAGGACAGTCAGGTGCGCACCACAGCCGATTCTGTCGCCAATATCACTGACCAGGGAACGAATGTAGGTCCCTTTCGAACAGCGCACCCGCAATCTTGCACTACTCCCGTCAAAAGCCAGAACCTCAAGCTCATGGATAGTCACGTCGCGCGGTTTACGTTCTATTTCGATGCCCTCTCGGGCGAGTTTGTAAAGCGGTTTGCCGTCGATTTTGATGGCAGAAACCATTGGCGGAATTTGTTTTTGTGGCCCTTTGAAGCTATCGGCTATGGCCCGAAAGCGAACAGCGTCAAGTTCGCCAGGAATGGCGTCGGTGGAAATGACCTGACCATCGGCATCGGCCGAATCCGTGCGGACTCCCAGCACCATGGTCGTCTCATAGGCTTTGTCCGCATCCAGCAAGAAAGCCGACAGTTTGGTCGCTTCACCGAAGCAGATCGGCAACATACCGGTGGCTAACGGGTCAAGGCTACCGGTATGCCCGGCTTTTCGTGCATTGAACAATCGCTTGGCGCGTTGCAATGCATGATTCGAACTACCGCCCTGCGGTTTGTCCAGCAGCAAAATGCCATGCACCGGCCGCTGACTGACAGCCGCGCGGGAATTACGTCTCGCCACTATCGTCAGGTTCGTCCACGTCGTCCGCTTTGGACGCCGAGTCAGCGGTGGTATTGCTTGCCACTGCATCGGCAATCAGCGCAGACATATGCGCACCTCGTTCTGCCGAATCATCAAAAAAGAAACGTAGCTGCGGTACCGAACGGGTATTCATCTGACGAGCCAGTTGATTGCGTAAAAAACCACTTGCAGAGACCAACGCGGTCTGAGTATCTTTTTGCTCTTCCGCATCGAACAAGGAGTAATAAACCTTCGCCACAGACAGATCGCGCGACACGTCAACGCCCGAGATCGTCAGCATTGGAGAGAGCCGCGGATCTTTCACCTCACGGGTAATGATGCCCGCCAGCTCGCGTTGTATGAAATCACCAACGCGATGGCTTCGAGGATAATCACTAGGCATGAGCTTTACAGCGTTCTGGCAACTTCAGTGCGTTCAAATACTTCGATCTGATCGCCCGCTTGCACATCGGTGTAATTTTTCACGCCGATACCGCATTCGGTACCCATATGAACATCCTTGACATCATCCTTGAAGCGGCGAAGTGATTCGAGCTCGCCTTCGTAGATAACCACGTTTTCGCGCAGCACTCGAATCGGCTCATCCTTACGCACCACACCATCAACCACCATGCACCCAGCGATAAGACCGAATTTCGGTGACGTGAAAACTTCTTGAACATTGGCGGTACCAATAATACGTTCGCGAACTTCTGGCGGCAGAAGACCACCAGCTAGCGACTTGGCAAGATCTATTAGCTCATAGATGACGCTGTAATAGCGTAGGTCGATTTCCTGTTCCTGAATCAAACGGCGTGCCGCGCCATCGGCTCGCACATTGAAGCCAACCAATGTCGCACTCGACGCCAGAGCCAGATTGGCATCGGACTCGGTGATACCACCTACACCGCCACCGACTACGCGGACGTCGACTTCTTCGGTACTGAGCTTTTCGAGCGAGTCGCGTATCGCCTCAAAACTGCCTTTGACGTCTGTCTTGACAAGGAAATTGACGACGGGCACGGAGCCTTTGATTTGCGAAAACACATCATCGAGTCTTGCCGGTCGACGTTCCGCAAGACGAGCATCACGCTGCTTGCCGAAACGTAGCTCGGCTAGTTCACGCGCGCTCTTTTCGTCAGCGGCGACGACCATTTCATCACCCGCATTTGGTGTCGACGATAAACCGAGAACGAGTACTGGGGTTGACGGACCTGCTTCATCGACCGCCTGACCATTCTCATCGAACATGGCCCGCACGCGGCCTGTAACCTGACCACAAATGAAACTGTCGCCACGCTTGAGTGTGCCTTCTTGTACAAGCACAGTTGCGACAGGACCTTTACCTTTGTCAAGCGACGCTTCAATCACACTACCGGCCGCATTGCCTTCAGATACCGCCGAGAGTTCGAGAACTTCCGCTTGCAAAGTGATTGCATCAAGCAGGGATTCAACACCGTCGCCGGTCAATGCCGATACGGGAACAAACTGCGTATCACCACCCCAATCTTCAGAGATCACGTCATGCTGGGCAAGCTCATTGCGCACGCGTTCCGGATCAGCGCCTTCTTTGTCCATCTTGTTGACAGCAATGATCAGAGGTACGCCAGCGGCTCGAGCATGTTGAATGCCTTCAATGGTCTGAGGCATGACCCCATCGTCTGCCGCAACAACCAAAACCACGATATCGGTTGCCTGTGCACCACGCGCTCGCATGGAGGTAAATGCTGCGTGACCGGGAGTATCGAGGAAAGTGATAACGCCATTGTCAGTCGATGTTTGGTAAGCACCAATGTGCTGCGTGATTCCACCTGCCTCACCTGACGCAACTCGCGCGGTTCGTATGTAATCAAGCAGAGAGGTCTTACCGTGGTCGACATGGCCCATCACGGTTACCACCGGCGGCCGCGTCTCAGAATCACCTTCACGTTCACCCGCGACCAAGGCTGCCAACGCGGCTTCGACATCGTCCGCGCTCATCGGATTGGCTTTGTGGCCCATTTCCTCGACCACGAGAATCGCGGTGTCCTGATCAAGAATCTGGTTGATCGTTGCCATAACGCCCATGGACATCATAGCCTTGATGACCTCAGCGGCTTTGACCGCCATCTTGTTGGCAAGCTCGGCCACCGTAATGGTCTCAGGCACATCGATATCACGCACAACCGGCGCTGTCGGCTTTTCAAAACCATGCTTGGCTTCGAAGTTTGCCGGCAAGGCGCGGCGCGGCTTACCTTTGCGACGACCAGATTTGCCTTTGGCCACATGCAGTTGGTTTCGACCGTAACGCGTGTCACCGCCACCCCCACCGCCGCCGCCCTTGCCACGGCCCTTGCCACGACCTTTGTCAGCGCGACCTGCGCCGCGATCACTGCTACTGGCAGCTTGCTGAGCTTCCATGGCTGCGCGTCGTTGCGCTTCGGCAGCCAGGCGTTCCTGTTCGCGACGTTCCTGATCACGCTTCTGGTTTTCTTCAGACTCGCGGCGGCGTTCTGCGGCGACCTGCTTTTCGGCCATTCGCTCGGCTGCTGCGCGAGCCTTTGATTCTGTTTCGGCGCGCGCTTCGGCTTCACGTTGTTTGCGCCTTAGTTCTTCAGGGCTTGGCGTCTCTGCGGGTGCGGCTGCAGCCGGCGTTTCATCTGCTGTATCAGCCGCGGGCGCAGCACCTGCTGCAGCTCGCATGACTTCGGCGGCAACCGCCGCTTCGGCAGCCGCAGCAGCCGCGGCGTCAGATTCGGCATCGGTGCCCGCCGGCGCAGCGTCAGCTTCAACAACTTCGTCAGCTGGAGCAGTGTCTTGATCTTGAACTTCAGTCGCTACGTCTGCTTCGACTGACGAACTCTCTGTCACCGATGCGGAATCAGTAGGTGCTTCTAGCGTTTCAGGTACCGCCTCTTCGACGGCTTCTTCAGCCTCAGGCTCGGCATCGCCCGGGCGCACATAGGTGCGGCGCGCACGCACCTCAACATTGACCTTTTTACGGCCGGAGGCGTCAGTCTTGAGTTCACTGACACGCTTGCGCTTGAGCGTGATTTTCTTGGACGCGCCACCTGATGTGGCTTGCCCACGAGCACCACGCAGATGCGTCAGCAGAGTCAGTTTCTCTGAATCGGTGATCAGATCCTCTTCACCAACCTTCGGAATACCCGCCTCTTGCAACTGCACGAGCAACTTGTCGACGGGTGTGCCGACCACTTGCGCGAGCTGTTTTACCGTAACTTCTGCCATGTTTTCTCTATTTGCGTCTCTGGGTCCCGCCTAGGGGGGCCCGCCTAGGGGGCCCGCCTGTGAGGACCCGCCTAGGAGGGCCACCTGGGGCGGTCCACCTGATGATCCCTGCGAGTGTAACGATTATGAGTGATAAATACCTATTCACTTGCCTCAGCTTCTTCCTCGGTAAACCAGCTTTCACGGGCTTTCATGATCAATTGACCGGCGAGTTCTTCGTTCATATCCTCGACGATCATCAGATCATCAACGGACTGGTCGGCAAGATCATCCACCGTCAGGATGTCGTGACTGGCCATTTCCAGCGCGAGTTCTTCAGTCATACCCTCCATCGCAATCAGTTCAGCAGTGGGTGTCTTGCCACCGAGTTTCTCTTCCGTGGCGATCGCCTTGGTCAACAGGGCATCCTGAGCGCGGCTGCGCAGCTCATCAACTATCTCTTCTTCGAATTCGTCAATTCCCAGAAGCTCATCTCGCGGCACATAAGCCACCTCTTCAACGGTAGTAAACCCTTCCTGCACCAGTATCAGAGCCACTTCCTCGTCTACATCGAGCTGCTCGACAAAGCTATGCAAGGTTTCTTTCGATTCCTCTTCGCTTTTCTCTTCGGCTGCCGCCTCATCCATGACATTGAGCTCCCAACCGGTCAGTTCCGACGCGAGTCGCACATTCTGACCACCTCGGCCGATGGCAAGCGATAGCTTGTCGGTCTCGACAGCGATGTCCATGCTGTTCTTGTCTTCGTCAACGATAATGCCCTTGACTTCCGCGGGTGCCATCGCATTGATGACAAACTGGGCGGGGTTGTCGTTATGCAGAATAATGTCGATTCTCTCGCCTGCAAGCTCGTTCGACACGGTTTGCACACGCGAGCCACGCATACCTACGCAGGCGCCGACAGGATCTAGTCTCGGGTCGAGCGATGACACGGCAATCTTTGCGCGGGCGCTGGGATCTCGCGCCGCACCATTAATAACGATGATGCCCTGACCCACTTCCGGTACTTCGAGCTTGAACAATTCGATCAGAAATTCCGGCGCTGTCCGTGTGACAAAAAGCTGAGGTCCACGAGGCTCACTACGCACTTCACGCAGGTAGCCACGCAAGCGATCGCCAGGACGGACCGCTTCACGCGGAATCATGTCTTCACGCGAGATATAAGCTTCGGCATTGCCACCGAGATCCAGATAGACACCGCCGCGCTCGAGGCGCTTGACAATACCCATGACGAGTTCGCCAACACGTCCCTTGTAAGCATCAACAACCCGTTCACGCTCTGCTTCTCGTACCTTCTGCACAATGACTTGCTTGGCGGTTTGCGCGGCAATTCGGCCAAAGTCTACCGAGTCGATTTCTTCTTCGATAAAGTCACCGAGTTGTTTATCGGGTTCGTCATACTGCGCAGCCGACAAGGTGATCTGGCGCAATGGGAATTCCATTTCAGCATCGTCTTCGATGATTTCCCAGCAACGGTAGGTGTTGTAATCGCCGGTTTCACGATCGATTCTGACACGTGCTTCGATATCACCGCCGTGGCGCTTGCGAGTGGCCGAAGCGAGCGCCGCTTCAAGCGCTTCAAAGATGATGCCCTCGTCAACGCCCTTCTCGTTGGAAACGGCTTCCGCAACCAGCAGTATGTCTTTACTCATAACAATAATTCCTTTGGCCTTACGCCAATCCTAATCTGCCAACAACATACGCTTGATCGATGTCATCAAGCGGTAGTTCGTAGTCAAGACCGTCCACCTCCACGGTAACGACTCCGGTATTTACTGCAACCAGCTCACCTTTGAAATTGCGCCGGCCATCAACGCCGTCTGCCATCTTCACGCGAATCACTTCCTTGAGCTGATCTCTGAACTGCTCTTCGGTAAACAACGGGCGATCAATGCCCGGCGACGACACCTCAAGCTGATACGCACTCTTGATCGTGTCTTCCACATCCAGCACAGCATTCAGCTGACGGCTGACTACCGCGCAGTCGTCGAGCACGATGCCCTCAGACTTGTCGATATATACGCGCAAGGTCTGACCATTCTCGGCCTGACCGAACTCGGCACCGATAAACTCATATCCCAAACCTGTCACCACCGGGGAGACAATCTCCACAATGGCGGGCGATGCACGTTGCATGACTCAATAAATGTCCCAAAGAAAAAGGCTCCCTGTAGGAGCCTTTTTTTCGTTGTTCTGATTGTTCCTGACCCGTCCACATCGAGGAAACTAGTCGATGCAAGACCGGCAAGGTGCACCCGGCAAGCTACGCCGGACGACTTGACCGAACGCTACTATCGGAATCCAACATGGATACGAGGGAGTTCGCTCGGGTAATCAACTGATTATATCAGTCGAAATCCACCTACGCCAGAGACTTGCACGGGTCGTGCCTTGAATCGCGTTAACATTCCTCAATAGTCAGCAGCAATTGTCCTGCAGCAACCTGCGAATCGACGCCAATACCCATTTCGGCGACGCGGCCATCATGTGGTGCGGTCAGCACATGCTCCATCTTCATGGCTTCGAGCGTCAGCAGGGCCTGACCCGCCGAAATTTCGTCACCCATGACAACCTCCAGTGCGATGACCTTGCCTGGCATTGGCGCTTTGACCAATCCTGAGGCGTTGCCCTGATCGTCTGCCTCAGCGCCAACGACCGGCAAGCCGAAGCTCTGATCCCAGCCGGCATATTGAACATGCACCTTCGTATCCGTGCGTACTGCCTGCGCCGGACTGGCCGCAGAACCATCGACCGAGAAACGACCCTGCTCTTCTCGCAGCATGACCGTTGTCCCGTCGGATAAGCACAACTCCCACTGCCGCGCTTCGAGCTTGCGCAAGTAAAAATTTTGCACATCACCATCGACGATCAAGCGCAGTGGACGACTCGGCGCACCCCATAACTGCCAATGACCCAACGCAACAAGCGGCTCCTGTGTCCGCCCCTCGAATGTCAGCTGATCCGTCACTGTCATCGCCGCGATGGCCAACAAGGCGAGCCGTATTGCATCGGGAACCATGACAAGTTCATCGTGATGGGTCTCGATAAAGCTTGTGTCAAAGTCGGCTCCGCGCACCCGTGGGTGATCGACAAGACGCCACAGGTATTCTCGATTGCTTGTCGTACCCAACAACGTTGAACAAGCAAGCTGATTCGACAAACCCTGAAACGCAGCGTCTCGATCTGCCCCGTGGCTGATGAGTTTTGCCAACATCGGATCGTAATGTGGCGAAATGTCATCGCCCGTCCTGACACCGGTGTCAACACGCTGCGACGCATCCAGATCGCAATAAAGTAGACGTCCTGTCGCTGGCAGGAATCCGGCTTTTGCATCCTCTGCATAAAGTCGTGCTTCAACCGCATGTCCGGTGAGCGTGATTTGATGCTGTTGGCGTGGTATCGGTAGACCTTCTGCAACAACGAACTGCCATTCAACCAGATCAATACCCGTGACCGCCTCGGTAACCGGATGTTCTACCTGCAAGCGTGTATTCATTTCCATAAACCAGAAACGCCCGCTGCTGAGTTCATCCGAACCATCGGCAATGAATTCAATGGTACCGGCACCTACATAGTTGATCGCTTTTGCCGCCCGCACAGCGGCATCACAAATCGACTTGCGCACATCATCGGACATCCCGGGCGCAGGCGCCTCCTCGATCACTTTTTGATGACGTCGCTGCAAGGAACAATCGCGTTCATACAGGTGCACGACATTGCCATGCGTATCGCCAAACACTTGTACTTCGATGTGCCGCGGATTAACGATAAATTTTTCTATCAACATGGAATCATCGCCAAAGCTTTGCTGAGCTTCTCGGCGCGCAGACGTCAGGGCATCGTGAAAGTCCTCGGCATTGTCAACGCGTCGCATGCCTTTACCACCGCCGCCAGAACGCGCTTTGATCAATATCGGATAGCCCACTTCATTTGCAGCTAGGCTAAGCACAGCATCGTCCTGATCTTGATCGTGGTAACCAGGGACAACAGGCACACCTGCTTCGACCATGCGTTTTTTGGCCGCATCCTTAAGTCCCATTGCACGCATCGCGTCACCGCCGGGACCGATAAAAATAATGCCGGCCGCATGACAGGCATCAACCAGTGCAGCGTTTTCAGATAAAAATCCGTAACCGGGATGGATGGCATCAGCACCCGTGTCTTTTGCGGCACTGATGATGTTATCTATCGATAAATAACTTTTTGTTGCCGCCGCTTCGCCAATACAAACAGCAGTGTCCGCGACCTGCACATGCAAGGCGTTCGCATCTGCCTCGGAATACACAGCGATAGTGCGAATACCAAGACGCTTGGCCGTGACCATGACACGAACCGCAATCTCGCCGCGATTAGCGACCAATACTGATTTGATCACCATTGCTTACATCCTGAACACGCCAAAACGCGTGTCCTTGATAGGTGCATTGAGACTGACCGCAAGACTCAAGCCGAGCACATCACGTGTCTTGCGCGGATCGATGATGCCGTCGTCCCACAAACGAGATGATGCATAAAGTGCTCGCGACTGAGCATCAAATTGATCGACATAAGGTTGACGAAAACTGGCGCGGTCCTCATCTGTCCATGGTTTACCAGCTCTGGCGGCACCTGCCTCGCTGACCGATGCCAACACATCAGCGGCTTGCTCGCCACCCATGACCGAAATGCGTGCATTGGGCCACATCCACAGAAAACGCGGATCATAGGCACGCCCACACATCCCGTAATTCCCGGCACCATACGAACCGCCTATGATCACCGTGTGTTTGGGTACTGCAGCATTACTGACCGCCATGACAAGTTTGGCACCATCTTTTGCAATACCCCCGGCTTCAGCAGCCTGACCCACCATAAAGCCTGTGATGTTCTGCAAAAACACCAAAGGAATATGCCGCTGGCAACACAGTTCCACAAAGTGCGCACCTTTCATAGCACTGTCGGAAAACAACACACCATTGTTCGCAACAATACCAACCGGTATGCCATGAATATGGGCAAAGCCGGTGACCAGGGTAGTCCCGTACCGTGGCTTGAACGCGTCAAAGTGTGAGCCGTCAACAATGCGTGCAATAACCTCATGAATATCAAAGGGCTTGCGGGTGTCGCTGGGAATAATGCCCAGTAGCTCTTCGCCATCATAGTGCGGAGACTCAACGGATTTCAGTTGAACCGTCTGAGGCTTAGAACGATTCAACGAAGCAATCGCATCACGCGCAAGCTGTAAGGCATGATGATCATCCTCAGCCAGATGATCGGCAACACCAGACAATCGGGTATGTGTGTCACCACCACCGAGCTCTTCGGCCGTAACCTCTTCACCCGTTGCGGCCTTGACCAAGGGCGGACCCGCCAGGAATATTGTGCCTTGCTCTCTGACAATGATGGTCTGATCGGACATTGCCGGAACATAGGCACCGCCGGCTGTACATGAGCCCATCACCACGGCAACCTGACTGATCCCTTTGGCAGACATGGATGCCTGATTGAAGAAGATGCGACCAAAGTGTTCTTTGTCCGGGAATACTTCGTCCTGATTCGGCAAGTTGGCACCGCCACTATCGACCAGATAAACACAGGGCAAGTGGTTTTCTTCGGCGATTGCCTGCGCGCGCAAGTGCTTCTTGACGGTCAATGGATAGTAAGTACCACCCTTCACCGTGGCATCGTTGCAGATGATCATGCAATCGGTGCCGACTATTTTCCCAACCCCGGCGATGACACCCGCCGACGGTACCTCATTATCATAATGATCGTATGCAGCAAACAACCCGACTTCGAGAAACGCGGTCCCCGGATCAATCAGGTATTCGATACGTTCGCGCGGCAACAACTTGCCACGTGATAAATGACGCTCACGCGACTTCTCGCTACCGCCACGCTGAATAAGCTTAGCGGTTGTTTCGATCCGGCTGATCTCATTGAACAAGGCTTCGTGATTGCTGGTGAAGGACTCGGCGTTAATATCAAGTTGTGATTCGATCATGAATCAGACCGTTTCATTAAAAAGTTCACGACCGATCAGCATACGTCTTATCTCGCTGGTGCCAGCCCCGATTTCATAAAGCTTGGCATCACGCAACAAGCGGCCTGTCGGGTAGTCATTGATATAGCCATTGCCGCCCAAGGCCTGTATAGCTTCGAGTGCACACCAGGTCGCCTTTTCAGCGGCATATAAAATACACCCGGCGGCATCCTTGCGCGTCGTCTCACCTCTATCACAGGCATCCGCTACGGCATAAACATAACTACGGCAGGCGTTTGTCGTTGTATACATGTCGGCCAACTTGCCTTGCATCAACTGGAACTCGCCAATCGATTGGCCGAATTGCTTGCGTTCGTGGACATACGGTACGACAACATCCAGACAAGCTGCCATGATGCCAAGCGGACCGGCGGCCAATACGACACGTTCATAGTCAAGGCCAGACATCAATACATGCACACCCTTGCCAACGGCACCAAGAATATTGGCTTCGGGCACTAGACAATCGCTAAAGATCAGCTCGCAGGTATTCGAGCCGCGCATGCCGAGCTTGTCCAGCTTCTGCGCGGTAGAAAACCCGGCCATACCACGTTCGATGATAAATGCAGTGATTCCACGTGGTCCTGCATCAGGGTCGGTCTTGGCATATACGACCAGAGTTTCAGCGTTCGGCCCATTGGTAATCCACATCTTGTTGCCGTTGAGTAGGTAACCATCACCTGACTTTTCCGCACGCAACTGCATGGAAACGACATCCGACCCAGAACCAGGTTCCGACATTGCTAATGCACCAACAGCCTTGCCTGAAATCAGATCCGGAAGGTAACGCGCTTTCTGCGCCTCGGTCCCGTTACGATTGATCTGGTTGATACAAA
>CAYUZB010000055.1:0-10745 GCA_964449565.1 uncultured Granulosicoccaceae bacterium
GGCTATTTCAGGACATATTGTCAGAAAGTCACTTTTGGTGAAGGGAATGCGGCGCGTCAGGAAATTCGCGGTTATCACAAGCCCATCATGATAGCGGGTGGGCTCGGCAATATTCGCGCAGGTAATATCGACAAACAAGCGGTACCTGACGGTAGTGCCATCGTTGTTCTCGGCGGGCCGGCAATGCTTATCGGCCTCGGTGGCGGCGCTGCATCATCACTGGCGAGCGGCGCCAGCGAGGAGTCGCTGGATTTTGCCTCGGTTCAACGCGGCAATCCCGAGATGCAACGTCGTTGTCAGGAAGTCATTGATCGTTGCATTGCGCTGGGTGATCAAAGCCCGATTCTGTCCATGCATGACGTTGGCGCGGGTGGCTTGTCTAATGCCTTGCCTGAACTCGTGAATGATGCCGGCAAAGGCGCGGTTTTCGAGTTACGCAACATACCCAACGATGAAACGGCAATGTCACCGATGGCTATTTGGTGCAACGAGTCTCAGGAACGGTATGTATTGGCTATTGATCACGCACGACTCGAACAATTTGAAGCCATGTGCGATCGAGAGAGATGTATCTATGCAGTTCTCGGGCACGCTATCGGGGATAAGCAATTATGTGTTAACGATTCTCGATTTGACAACAAACCGGTTGACATTCCGCTTGACGTCTTGCTCGGTAAACCGCCAAAACTGTCGATAACCGCATCGCATGAGCCTGCGGCGAGCTCTGATTTTTCAACGGATGGGCTGCTGATTGACGATGTTGTTGAACGAATTCTGCAGTTGCCGTCAGTCGCCGCCAAGAATTTTCTAATCACGATTGGTGATCGAAGTATCACGGGTCAGGTCGCCCGTGATCAACTCGTAGGTCCATGGCAGATGCCCGTGAGTGATGTTGCCGTAACTGTCGCGGACTATCAAGGCTATACGGGTGAAGCCATGTCCATGGGAGAGCGGACGCCGGTGGCGGTATGTAACCCTGCGGCGTCGGCGCGTCTGGCTGTCGCTGAAGCTATCAGCAACCTTGCTGGTACCGCAGTCGGTGATATTGGACGTATCAAATTATCAGCAAACTGGATGGCCGCGACCGGGCATATTGGTGAAGACGCTGCACTATATGATGCGGTAAAGGCGGTTGGGCTCGAGCTTGCACCGGCGTTGGGAATCGCTATCCCGGTCGGTAAGGATTCCATGTCGATGAAAACCGTTTGGCACGATGAACAAGAACGGTCCGTCACCTCACCGCTGTCGCTGATTGTCTCAGCGTTTGCTCCTGTTACGGACGTTCGAAAGACACTAACACCGATGTTGCGTACCGACTGCGGAGATACTGAGCTGCTGTTGATTGATCTCGGTGCTGGCAAAAATCGCCTGGCCGGATCTGCCTTGTGTCAGGTTTACGATGAGACTGGCCGTGAATCCCCCGATGTCGATGAACCGGCACACCTCAAAGCACTGTTTGAGGCACTGCAAACACTGATAGATCGTCAGCTAGCTTTAGCATGGCATGATCGTTCTGACGGTGGATTGTTCGTCACCCTTGCGGAGATGGCATTTGCCGGTAATTGTGGTGTTCGTGTACAGATCGGCAGTCTGCCGCCCGATGTTATCGCGACTCTATTCAATGAAGAGCCGGGCGGAGTGATACAGTTTCGAACGTCCCAATACGCAGAGGTACTGGCGGTTTTCGAGACAGCAGGGCTGGGCGACCACGTTCATGTGATCGGTGGACTTAACGAAACCAATGATGTTGAATTGTTTCGTGGGCCTGAGCTTTTGTTTGTTGATTCGGTCGGTGAATTGCGACGCCAATGGTGGCAAACCAGTTACCAAATTCAGCGGCTTCGCGATAATCCTGCTGCCGCTGATGCCGAACTGGAGCTTATATCACTTGATGACGATCCAGGCTTGTCGCCAATACTGACGTTTGACCCGCAAGCGACATTGAATCCACCACTTGCGGCTCCTGGGCTGGCGTTGTCGCGACCGACAGTCGCTATTCTGCGGGAACAAGGAGTCAATGGGCATATGGAGATGGCAGCTGCCTTTGATGCTGCGGGGTTTGATGCCATTGATGTCCATATGAGTGATCTTGTTCACGGACGCCGAACGCTCGCTGACTTTCGCGCCATCGCTGCCTGTGGTGGCTTTTCGTTCGGCGATGTTCTAGGAGCTGGTGGGGGCTGGGCACGTTCGATTTTGTATACGCCGGTACTGTTGGAGCAATTTCAATCGTATTTCGAACGCACTGATACACTGGCGTTGGGTGTGTGTAATGGATGTCAGATGATGTCGCAGTTAAAAGACATTATTCCAGGTGCAGAACACTGGCCGCGCTTCGTTCGGAACGCCTCTGAGCAATTTGAATCTCGAGTGTCAACTGTAACTGTTTACGAATCACCTTCACTTTTCTTTACCGATATGGAAGGTTCGCGGTTGCCCGTCGCGGTTGCTCATGGCGAAGGGCAAGCGGTTTTTGCTTCCTTGGAAAGTATGAAGGCTGCCAGTATTAGCTGTGGCTTTGTCGACAATCAAGGTGATATGACCGAGGCCTACCCGCTGAATCCAAACGGTTCGCGATTCGGTGTAACAGGGCTTTGTAATGAAGATGGTCGTGTAACGATCATGATGCCTCATCCGGAACGTGTTTTTCGTACGGTCACCAATTCATGGCACCCTCCCACCTGGGGTGAACGCGGGCCCTGGTTGCGCATGTTCGAGAATGCGCGAACGTGGGTCGATGTTTAAACCAACAAGACTACTATTCACAAATGGAATTTCCTGACACGGCTCCTGCGGCCGTTACCCGATATGAAGCTATATCAGGACGTTTGCCCACGGCACAATTTCCAACGGCGTCTGTGTATCGGCAAAATCTCTTTGAGCTTATCGACGACATCGATTGCTTTGTACTCGACGGATTTGGTGTGCTCAATGTTGGTGATGTAGCGGTTCCGGACGCCGCTGCGCGTATAAAACAATTGCGTGATGCTGGCAAGACGCTTCGGGTTCTGACCAACGGCGCAAGCTATCCCTCAGTCAATACAGCTGCCAAGTATCAACGGTGGGGTATCGAGTTCTCAGCGAACGAGGTTATTTCCAGTCGTGATGCACTAGCGACGGCTTTGAAATTGCGCTCGTCAGCCGTATGGGGTTTTGCCGCCTGGCCAGATTCAGAGATTAGCAAGCTCGCACCTAATAGTCTTTTGCTTGAAGATGACGAGAAAGCTTACGCAGCCTGCGATGGCTTCGTATTGTTAGGATCAGGGGCTTGGACGCTAGAGCGACAAGGGTTGTTGGCATCGGCTTTGGCAAAGCGTCCTCGTCCCGTGTATATCGGAAACCCTGATCTTGTTGCGCCACACCCTACGGGACTCTCTCATGAGCCTGGTCTTTACGCTCACGCCCTCATTGATCGAGGTCATAATGACGTGTCTTTTTTTGGCAAACCGTTTGATAATGCGTTTGCAGAAGTACGCAAAACCTTGAGTGGGTTTGAGCCTGCTCGATGTGCAATGGTCGGCGACACCCTGCACACCGATATTCTTGGTGGTGCACAGTGCGGTTGGCGAACAGTTCTGGTAACCGGTCACGGTATTCTTAAAGGTCAGGATGTCGAGGCTGCGATCAGCCGTAGCGGCATAAGGCCAGACTTCATCGTGCCGACAACATAGTTAATCCCACACGGCGAAAAGCGAAAAAGGCTTGAGACAATCCGTGTTTTATCAGGCGATCTGAAAGTGATCCACTATCGCATCGATTTCCAGGGCGTTTTCTGTAGCAGCTTCGCTTGCCGCGGTTAACCAGGCGAGCGTATCAGTAATTTGCTCACGGCTAATGGTACCTTCGCTGAGTTTACGATTGATGCCGTCTTGCGTTTCTGATACTTGATTTTCAACCAGTACGTCGTCACGTGTTTTTCCTGAAAAACTGGACAAGATTATTTGTGCGGTCTTGTCATCGTGATCGTTGGTCATCCCGAATTCTTTGTGCCATGCCTGCAGCTTCGCCGTGGTGGTTTCTGCGTGTTTGATCAAGTCGGGTGTTGTATGTGATTGCATTTCTGTTCCAAAAACCCGCAACAGTCTTCTGGCACTACTGGCACCACATTGAAGGGCTTCGAGGTCATTGGTGTAAGCTTCGCGAAAATTCTTCCAGTCACCAAGTGCGATGGCCGCAATGTGCTCGGATTCCAGAACGGCACTAAGTTCCTGTGCATACTGACACATGGTTTCCAGCGCCTCCCAGTCAGTTCGAAGACCTTTGTAGCCTGGTCCAAGTGCCGCGCGGTATTCGGTATTGTTGACAAACAGTTCTCGAAACCGCAATACCTTTGCCAGCTGGCTCAAGTGATGTTTGTGTTCGGTGTTGAGATTTGCTGGTTTTTCTATACTGAATTCCATGAACTGACGACGTGCATTGAAGTAGTCTGCATCGACAATGTCGGGTTCTTCATTGACAGATCCGCCTAGTTCATTAATCAGGCTTAACAGTTGCTGTTTTGCCGGTACACGATCAAGTACAAATACTTCTTGAAGACTTGACAGTTCGGAGTCTATCAGCTTCGCCTGGTGATGGGCTCGATGCAATAGAGCTGCACTGGTTGAAAAGCTCAAATTTCCGTGAGCATATTGCTCAATTGTTTCAGGCGCTTTATCAATCAACTCGATTATGCTGCCAAGTCGTATCAGTTGCCTGGCAGAAAGGTCGGGCATCTGAAGTATCGACACAATGATGCGTGTGTCCATCGCTTCCTGTAGGTCGGTATTCCATCGACCAATGTTCTTTGGTAGTGCCGGTAGTACTCGAAATTCAATATGTTCCAATCCTTCTGCAGCGAGGCGTGCGGCGAATTTTCTAAGCCCGGTTACGGTAGATGGAATATCGGCTGAAACTGCGTGATTGTTGTTTGAACTGCTGGCGGTATAGTCTGGAATCAGTTGCAGTACTGCATGTAGTTGAGACAAGCTTTTGTTGCCAGTGATGCTCATTGCCAGCTGGGCATCAAAATTTGCAGGTACATCAGGAAGCTTGAGGTTTGTTTCGCGTTCATCGTATTGGTTGAAAGGCGCTGCACTACCAAGAGCGATATCAAACTCAAGGGTCAGATTTTCTACCTGGCTGACACTGCTGGCTACCTTGGCAAAGTATTCGTCAAGTTTTTCTTGTTCATTCAGAGCGGGTAATGCGAAGTTGTACTGCTGTGCTAGGTATTCAGCAAGTTTCTCATTTTGTTCCGGGTACTCCGCGTCGATCCGAACCTCGTAACACTGTTCGTTTGCTTTGCGTACTAGCAACATTGGATAGACGAGTAATGGCGCTCGCTTTGGCGCGTCGTTATCATTGGTATCAACGTAATTGATAAACCCGGCTGCAAGGTACAATTGTCGATGATCACGATGCTTGATCAAGGCGCTTTCCACCAGAAGACGTTTGCAGCGCTGGAGCAGTTCCTCTGAATCGTGCTGGCTCAACAAATTGATTCGACTGCGAGGAACCCGCTGGCGGCTCGAGGGGATTCGTGGTCCCGGCCCTGGTTCCGATGCGGTCGTCCCCGAGATGACGCCATTCTGGTCGATCTTGCCGGCTGCCTCGCTTCCTCTCTCGGATGTCGGCATGCTCGATATGTTAATTGGCGTTACATTTGAGTCTTTTGGTTCACTACTTGTCGGGATCAGATCGAAGCTTGCACCTGGCGTCGTCAGCACGTCGCTGATGGCCAACGGGGAGTGAGGCAGCAATAAAATGTCACCTGCTTGGGTGGACCAGTCCATGGTGCGATCAGGCGCTCGTTTGCTGTCTGAACGCCGACGTCCTTGCTCGGGCTTGGGTTGCTTGTCGTCAAGAACTTCCACGAGAATGGCTTTACCTGGTCTATAACATGAGGGGGCAAGATCACAATTCAGGAATCGGGCCAATCAGGGAGTCGAAAACGGCATTAGTCGTGCATTGTGATAACTCTGGATTGGGATGTAGGCGTTGTGACTGGAAAGCATACGTTGGCTATTTGCAAAATGTGTTGGAATTTTGCCGGAGAGTTGTGGTCTTACCGCGTACCGCTATTCAGGCTTTCTGAATGGTAAATTCGACAATTTGTAACGATTGGAGACTTGGTTTTGGCGATGAATAAAGATTGGATGAAAGTGGCTGGGATAAAGTCTAGCGAAATCACCGACGAGAGCGTGTTCCGACGTCGCCGACAATTGCTGCAGCTGTCCGCAATGGCTGGCATGACAGGCCTTATTTCAACGTCGGCGCAAGCGAAATCGACTCCTTTGACGGGTCCCATCGTCAAGACCGATTACACGACGGATGAAGAAATCACCTCCGAAGAAACGGCGACAAGTTATAACAATTTCTACGAGCTGGGTACTGATAAAAGTGATCCGGCTCGTCATGCAGACAAGCTGCGAACAGATCCCTGGAGTGTCACGGTTGACGGTGAATGCGCCAAGCCGGGTAAGTACACGCTCGAGGACATTTTGAAACCGCATGGAATTGAAGAACGTATCTATCGATTTCGTTGTGTCGAAGCCTGGTCAATGGTCATACCGTGGAACGGTTTTGCGCTGGGCGATTTACTTAAACGTTTCGAACCTACCGGTACCGCCAAGTACGTAGCGTTTGAAACCGTCGTTCAGGACGATTTACCGGGTATTCGTCGCAATGTACTCGAATGGCCGTATCGAGAGGGCTTGCGAATGGATGAAGCCATGAACCCGCTTGCCTTGATGTCGGTTGGCATTTACGGCAATACCTTGCCGGGACAGAACGGTGCTCCATTGAGGCTCGTGGTTCCTTGGAAGTACGGCTACAAGAGTATCAAGTCAATTGTACGTATCAGTTTTACCGAAAAACAACCACCAACGAGTTGGAACAAATCGGCTCCGCAGGAATATGGCTTTTTTAGCAATGTGAATCCGGAGCGCAGTCATCCACGTTGGAGCCAGGCCAAGGAGCGACGTCTCGGTGGTAACACGAGTGGTCTCGCTGCGTTGTTTTCGCCAAAGATCGATACCAAGTTCATGAATGGTTATGCCGAAGAAGTTGCTGGCCTTTATGAAGGCATGGATCTGATCAAGAATCACTAAAGACACATCGTGGCGAGTACGGCAGAGACGGTAGTTGGAACACGTCGGCGATCATCTATGGATTTTCGGCGAATTCCATTCGGCTTTGTCAGATTGTTTGTTTTCACTGTCGCCTTGATCCCGTTCGCCTACCTTGTATTTGCTTTGTTTACAGGTAAGCTTGGCGCTAATCCAATCGAGCGATTGACCAATGAAACAGGCGAGTGGGCGATTCGCTTTATCATGATCAGTCTCAGCCTGACGCCATTGCGCGGGTTGTTAAAAAATGCCTGGCCGGTAAAGCTCAGGAGAATGTTGGGCCTCTTTGCGTTTTTCTATGCCTTACTGCACTTTTGTATCTATTTTTTGCTGGATCAGCAGCTTGATCTGCTGGCAGTGTGGCGGGATTTGAACCAGCGGCCTTATATCCTCGCAGGCTTTACTGGGTTTTTGATATTTCTACCATTGGCTGCCACGTCGACACGTGGCATGGCGAGACGCTTAGGCAGGCGATGGTCTTCACTGCATCGTTGGGTATATCTCGCGGCAACTGCTGCGGTGGTCCATTATGTATGGTTAGCGAAGGGCGATTTGATCGAGCCATTCGTCTATCTGGGGATTCTTTTTGTTTTACTGAGCTATCGTTTCGTCAAGTTGCTCAAGGTCTGATGCCTTGTCTGGAGCTGTTACTACTCCAGACAAGGATCTACAAACAATCAGCTCGGTAACAGATGTGCCACCGTGTCACGCTCTTCGCGCAATTCTTGCTGGCTGGCCATCATCTTTGCCCGTATAGCATCGCTGACGTCAAGGTCACTGACGACGCTGTACTCACCGTTTTTGCATTCGACCGGTACAGAGTAAATCAGTCCCTCATCGATACCGTAACTGCCATCGCTCGGTACCGCCATGCTTACCCAATCTCCATCGGGTGTGCCTTGTACCCAGCTTGCCATGTGATCAATGACACCATTGGCAGCGGAAGCAGCACTGGAACTGCCGCGTGCATCGATGACTGCAGCACCACGCTTGGCAACGCTTGGGATGAATTCATCCATTGCCCAACTTGCGTCGACCATGTCGCTGGCTGCCTTCCCGTCAATGGAGGCATAAGCGATATCAGGCACCTGTGTCGTGGAGTGATTGCCCCAGATAACCATGCGCTGAATGTCTTTGATTTTCGACCCTGTCTTACTGGCCAGTTGCGACAAGGCGCGGTTGTGATCGAGACGCGTCAGGGCAGTGATGTTGCGCGGGTTGATTTTTGGCGCATTAGCCTTGAGGATATAGGCATTGGTGTTTGCTGGATTTCCGACAACACAAATACGGCACTCAGGATCACCGACATCGTTCAGGACTTTTCCGAGGGAGCTGAAAATCTTGCCATTGTCGGTGATCAGATCACTCCTTTCCATTCCCGGTCCACGCGGTTTAGCTCCGATGAACAGAGCTGACTCAACCTTGTTGAATGCGACGGACGCGTCATCTGTACACACGATATCGTTCAACAAGGGGAAGGCGCAGTCATCGAGTTCCATCTTCACCGCTTCCAGCAGGCCCAGTGCCGGCGTAATTTCCAGTAGGTGCAGGCTGACTGGTTGATCCGGGCCGTAAATATCGCCATTGGCAATGCGAAACAGCATGGAATAACAGATTTGCCCTGCGGCGCCAGTGACAGCTATGCGCTTCGGCTGAGTCATGGTGGTATTTCCTGTGGATGATGCAGAATTTTAGCATAAGGGCTTGTGCTACTCTCGAGCCCGAAAATCCTGTTTTTGGAGTAAAGACAGTATGCGTTGCCCCTTCTGCGGCGCGATAGAAACCCGTGTGGTGGATTCACGGCTGGTCGGCGATAGCGATCAGGTGCGCAGGCGTCGAGAGTGCACCGAGTGCGAAGAACGGTTTACCACTTACGAGTCGGCAGAACTGAATCTTCCTCGCATCATCAAATCACGCGGTAATCGCGAACCCTTTTCCGAGACCAAGCTCCAGGCCGGGTTTCAGAAAGCGCTCGAAAAACGGCCTGTCAGTGTTGAGGCAATCGATGACTCGGTGTCACGGGTCAAGCACCGTTGTCTGGTTGCAGGGGATCGCGAAATCGATGCTCGGCAGGTGGGTGAGTGGGTCATGGAGGAGCTGCAACTGCTCGACGAGGTCGCTTATATTCGGTTTGCCTCTGTGTATCGTCAATTCGAGGACGCGGCCGCATTTCGAGAAGCGATCGACACTCTGGAGCGTACTCCTGACCCAGAAGCGGTGGCCAATCAGCTGTCCTTGCTACCGAATGCCGACTGAATCCGGGACAGATCGGTCGTCTTGATGACAGACTCGGTATCCTGAGTCCGATTGCCGGATTATCCAATTTCAAGCCTGAAAAAAGGACATATACCCCTTGTCGACAATTGTTGTAGCCCGCAAAGGCAAGACCGCCTGCATCGCAGCCGATACGCTGACCACTTTTGGCGATATTCGGCTTGAGCATCAGCTGGATTTCCATCATTCCAAAATCCAGACATTTGGCAAGACCTATATGGGCATTGTCGGCAGTGCCGCGCACACGCTGGTCGCTGAGCGAGCCTTCAATGACAAACAAGTGAAGGCTGATTTCTCTACCCGCGACTCGAGCTTTGACACCTTGATCCGCCTGCATCCGGTGCTGAAAGAAAAGTACTTTCTGAACGCCAAGGACGCTGAGGAGGACCCGTATGAAACCAGCCAGATCGATGCAGTCTACGTCAACAGCAACGGTATTTTCGCGATGTACTCGCTGCGTGAAGTCTATGAATACACACGCTTTTGGGCTGTCGGTTCTGGCGCTTGTTATGCCTTGGGTGCCATGCACGCGGTCTACGATCGCTACAAGAGCGCCAAGGATATTGCGCGTGCTGGGGCTGAAGCCGGCGCCGCTTTCGATACAAGTTCGCAGCTGCCGTTAACCATGAAAACCGTCAAGCTTGGGAACGGGGCGCTCGTCGCTAGTGAGACCGACTAGAACGGCTGCGCTGAAAGCCGCGTAAACCCCACGCCAACCACCATGCAAACCACCTCTCTGGGCTATCGACCGACCAGTTGAGGTGGCTGCCGATTCTCTGGCACGGAATGCTCAGTCCGGGCGTCGGATCAGCTACAATGGTGGGTTACCCGATCTATCAATACTTTTATAGGATTTTCAGCCATGGCTGTCGAACAAACCCTTTCCATCATCAAGCCCGATGCTGTCGCGAAAAACGTGATTGGCGAGATCTACGCCATGTTTGAAAAAGCAGGCCTGAACATCGTTGCTGCACGCATGATGCATCTCTCCGAAGCACAGGCAGGTGATTTTTATGCGGTCCATAAAGAGCGCCCTTTCTATGCTGACCTTGTGAAGTTCATGACATCGGGCCCGGTGATTGTTCAGGTACTCGAAGGCGATAACGCCATCGCCAAACATCGCGATGTCATGGGCGCAACCAACCCGGCGGACGCCGCTGAAGGCACGGTGCGCAAGCGCTTTGCGAGTTCTATCGATGAGAATGCCTGTCATGGATCCGATGCACCTGAAACCGCTGCTCAGGAAATCGCGTTTTTCTTTGGCGACGACGGTGTTTGCAAGCGCACACGGTAGCGACTTCATCCAGCGGCGCGCTGCGGCACTTAGCGCGGCGCGTCACGGGTGGCCACTAGCCGTGCGCCACT
>CAYUZB010000055.1:10845-24157 GCA_964449565.1 uncultured Granulosicoccaceae bacterium
GCCACTAGCCGTGCGCCACTCGCCGTGCGCCACTAAGTCATTGAAGCACCGTCTGTGAACTTGCAGGCGGAGTAACAACTCAGTACTGACATGCAACAAGACAACGTCAATCTGTTTGATCTTGATCGCGAAGGGTTTGTCGAATTCATGGCAAGTCTGGGCGAGAAGCCGTTCCGTGCGCGGCAGATCATGCAGTGGCTCTATCAGCGTAATGTCAGAGATATTGAGTTGATGACCGATGTGTCCAAGGCAACGCGGGCAAAACTTCTTACGTGCGCAAACACAGAACTGCCCGTGGTGGAATCGTCGCAACTCAGCCGTGATGGCACCGCCAAATGGTTATTCGAATTGCACGATGGAAATTGCATCGAGACCGTATATATCCCGGAAAGCGATCGCGGCACCTTGTGTGTGTCTTCGCAAGTGGGGTGCGCGCTGGACTGTTCTTTTTGTGCAACAGGTCGGCAGGGTTTCAATCGTAATCTGACAGTTGCCGAAATCATCGGTCAGGTCTGGCTGGCGACGAATTTGCTGGCGCAAGATCCGCGTACGCGTCAGCAACGTATTACGAATGTGGTCATGATGGGCATGGGCGAGCCACTGGCAAACTACGCTTGTCTGATTCCAGCGCTCAACCTGATGCTGGATGATCTGACCTATGGTTTAAGCAAGCGGCGGGTCACCGTCAGTACCTCTGGTCTGGTGCCGGCGATGGATCGATTGATCAAAACCGCTGATGTGTCCCTGGCGGTGTCGCTGCATGCGCCAAATGACGGGCTCCGAGACGAATTGGTACCGATTAACAAGAAATACCCGATCAAGGAGCTGATGGCGGCCTGCTGGCGCTATGTAGATAGTGACGAGGCGGCATCTCAGCGCAAGAAACACGTACTTTTCGAGTATGTCATGTTGGAAGGAGTCAATGATCAGCCTGCTCAGGCGCGAGAATTGGCTACGCTCTTGAAGGGGTTTCCCGGAAAGGTCAATCTGATTCCGTTCAATCCGTTCCCTCAATCGGGCTATAAACGTTCGAGCAGGGCCGCGGTAGATCGGTTCGCCGATGTCCTGACACGTGCGGGTGTACTGACGTTCAAGCGCACCACACGTGGCGATGACATCGATGCTGCCTGCGGACAGTTGGCTGGTGATATTGAAGACAAGAGCCGGCGCCATGTGAAATTCCTGGCGCCACGGTTTGGAGAACAGGTGCAATGATTATGTTGAAGAATTTAGCTGAGGTGCCCCTACGCGGCGCGATCGTACTGACTTTCGCGCTCGTGCTACAGGCATGTACCTCACCGAAAACAAGTAGCGAGAACAAGCAAGACGCTGCGCAATTCAATGCACAACTCGGTGCGCAGTATCTGAATCGCGGCGAGCTTGATCAGGCGCGAGACAAGCTCACAAAAGCGCTTGATCAGGACGATAGCAATGCGTTGGCCCATGCCTCCTATGCGCAACTCCAATTTCGCGTTAAAAATAATGCAGCGGCGCGTGATCATTTCCAACGCGCACTGAAACTTGATCCGGAAAATGCCGAACATCGCAACAGCTATGGCATCTTTTTGTGTCAGATCGAAGAATACGACAACGCCTTGAAGCAGTTCAGACTCGCAGCTGATAACCCTTTTTATAAAACCAAAGAGTTCGCACTCGACAATGCGGGTATCTGCATGCTCGACGCAAACCGTCTTGATCAGGCGGAGACTTTTCTGCGCGAAGCCTTACGTGAGGACCCACAGTTTGCAAACGCGTACTTACACATGGCGGATTTGCAACATCGTCGCCAGAGATTGACTATCGCTGATGCGTATTATCAGCGTTTTCAGGAAAAATCCAATCAGACTTCCGAAAGCTTGTTGCTAGGCCTGAAGATCAAACGTGACTCAGGTGATTTGCAAACCGCTGAGCAGTTTGCTGGTCGCTTGCTCAATGATTTTCCGACATCGAAAGAAGCCGGCGAATACTTGAGCCGCCCCATTCAGTAGTCACACTCACACAAGATCTACAGCAATGACTTCCAAGCCATGAAAGGGCAATTCAAGCGGTTGCGTGGCATGCATGATCTGCTGCCTGCGGATATGGCAGGCTGGCATGCGCTTGAATCGGCTGTGCAGCGCGCCATGCATGCCTATGGCTATGGCGAGATGCGCACGCCCGTTATGGAGAAAACCAGCCTCTACCAACGTTCGATCGGCGAAGCGACCGATATTGTCGAGAAGGAGATGTACAGCTTCCCGGATCGTAAAGGTGAGATGCTCTCTCTGCGCCCGGAAAATACCGCCGGTTGTGTGCGAGCTGTTATCGAGAACGGAATGCTGCAACCAGGCAGTGTCAGTCGTATCTGGTACCTGGGACCGATGTTTCGTTATGAGCGTCCTCAGCTGGGACGTCAGCGACAATTTCATCAAACGGGTGCCGAAGTCTACGGCATTGCCGGCCCTGCGATTGAAGCGGAGCTGATTCTTTTGAGCGCTCGTCTGTGGCGAGAGCTTGGTATCGACAGCGCGGTGACTCTCGAATACAACACGCTAGGTGACGCCGATGACCGTAGCCGTTATCGCGAGAAACTGGTCAGTTATTTTTCCGACAATCAGTCTCAACTGGATGAAGATAGTGTGCGTCGGCTGCAAAAAAACCCGCTGCGCATTCTTGACAGTAAAAACAAGGATATGCAGGCTTTGATAGAGGCGGCACCAAAACTTGCCGACAGTCTGTCAGATGCATCGCGCGCGCACTTTGAAGAGCTGGGCGAATTACTTGCGGCAAGCGGCATCAATGCACAGCACAATACTCGACTCGTGCGTGGGCTCGACTACTACAGCCATACGGTTTTCGAATGGACGACCGACAAGCTGGGTGCGCAGGCGGCTGTTTGTGCTGGGGGACGTTACGATGGTCTGCTTGAGCAGCTCGGCGCATCAGGTGTGCCGGGAGTGGGTTGGGCGTTCGGTATCGAGCGCGTGATCGCATTGATGGATCAACTCGGAAAGGTGCCAGCGATGGACACACCCGATATCTTTGTCATAGGTACCGATGATGTACCGACCACTGCGAGTCTTGCTTTGGCAGAGTCAGTTCGATCATCCCTGCCGAATCTGTCGATATTGCACAATACCGCAGGCGGTAGTATGAAGAGTCAGTTCCGCAAAGCGGACAAAAGCGGGGCTGCTATTGCCTTGGTTCTCGGTAGCGATGAACTTGCCTCTGGGGAAGTCATGGTCAAGCCACTGCGTGGGGGGGCCGAGCAAACGCGGGTTGCGCGAGACCAGCTAGAATCAAGCGTGTTGTCTGTGCTTGCCTGAGAAGAATTGGCGATCGGCAGGCTGCCAACATAAAGAATCGACGAACACAGCACCTCAGAGGGTGCGGAGACGTTTTAAGTGGAATACGAAACAGAAGAACAGCAAGTTGAAGCGCTAAAAGAGTGGTGGAGCGAGAATGGCCGTGCTGTCATTGCCGGCGTTGTGCTGGGTGTTGGCGTGATTGGCGGCTGGTCACTGTGGCAGAAGCGCGCCGAGAGTCAGGCTATTGCCGCCAGCGATGGTTACAGTCTCGCTATGGAGGCGGTGGAAGCTGGCGATCAGGCCCAGGCCATCAGTCTTGCCGATGAGCTGCGTGACGATCATCCAAAATCTTTATATGCGGCCTATGGCAATCTGGCCGCCGCCCGCGCGCATGTCGAGGCTGATGAACTCGATAAGGCGGCCGAGCGTCTTGCCTGGGTGGCTGACAAAGCCCCGCAAGAGGATGTGCGGATCATCGCCGCTGTGCGTCACGCCAGAGTACTCGGTGCAATGGGTGATGCTGCGAAAGGCTTGGATTCGTTACCGAAAAGCTTCCCGGAGTCCTTTAGTGGACTGGTGGAAGAGGCGCGTGGCGATCTCCTCGTTCAGACTGGCGATATGAGCGGTGCACGCAGTGCTTATGAGGCGGCGCAGCAGAGCCAGCATGTCTCCAATCCGGAAGCGCTAACCATGAAATTGAATGAGCTTGCCGCGGCCGAGAGCGCGAGCTAGGTAATGCAGTTGATCAGAAAACGTGTCGCGGTTTTCCTTGCGTTGTGTACGACGCTGCTTGTCGCCGCCTGCGCATCCGACCCGAAACCAGAACCGCCAACGAGTCTGAAAAGCATCACTCCCGTGGTCGAAACAGCGCGCCAGTGGAGCAAAAAAACTGATTATGTTGGTCGGGGGCGCTTCGAACCCTATGTCGATGCCGATCAAGTCGTTGTTGCCACTCGAGACGGCGCAGTCTCAAGCTTTGATCCGACTGACGGCAGCCGTCAATGGCGTGTGGATGTCAAAAGCTCACTGGGTAGCGGTGTCGGCGGTGATGCATCCAAAGTGTATGTCAGTACCACAAACGGTGTGATCATTGCCCTCGAGGCGGATACCGGCGAAGAGCTATGGCGTGTCAACAGCTCTTCGGAAGTATTAGTGCCTGTCATATCGAACTTCAATACCGTCGTTGTCCGTAGTGCAGATGGTCGGGTGCTAGCGCTGGAGCCGGACAATGGCGCAGAGCGTTGGTCGGTTTCAAACACGCCACCCGCATTGACCTTGAATGGGTATAGCAAGCCACTAGTGGTGGATGGCGGGGTATTGGTGGCTCTGGATGACGGCCGACTCCTCGCACTCAGTCTCGACACTGGCCGGGAAATCTGGGAGTCGGTGATCAGTATTCCCAGTGGCAGGTCCGAAGTGGAACGCCTGGTTGATATCGACGCCGATGTACTGGTTGATAACGCCGGAATATATGTTGCCAACTATCAAGGCAGGCTGGCCCGACTGGAACCCGGACGTGGACAGATTCAATGGGCGGTTCCCATGTCAACAACGGCTGGCTTTACCTTGTTTCAGAATACATTGGTTGTCGTGACGGATAACAACACCATCCGTGCGATCGACAAGGAAAATGGACAAGATCTTTGGACAACAGACGTATTCGAAGGTCGGACACTAGGTACCCCTGCAGTCACCGATACGGGTGACATTGTCGTGGGCGATGTCGAAGGCTATTTGCATGTGCTGTCGATGAGTGATGGAAGCGTCATCGGACGCAGTCGAGTCAGCGATGCGGCTATACGTTCGCGCCCGCAACTTCTTGACAGCACCTTGTATGTTCAAACAGGCGATGGTGTTATCGCCGCCTTGCGAATTGTTCGCTGATACACCTTCCCTGTGAAGCCCACAATAGCGTTGGTTGGTCGGCCAAACGTCGGCAAGTCGACTCTGTTCAACAAATTGACCAAGACTCAGGACGCATTGGTTGCCGACATGCCGGGCTTGACCCGGGATCGCCAATACGGTGATGGGCGCGTTGGTGGGTGGCCCTATTTGCTTGTCGATACCGGCGGCTTGAGCGGGGCTCCAGAAAGCCTCGATGCCGCGATGGCCGATCAAACCTTGGCCGCCGTTCGTGAAGCGGACCTGGTGGTTTTTCTCGTCGATGGTCGGGCAGGGTTGGTGTCGGTCGATGAAGAGATAGCCGATATCCTCAGACGCCAAGCCCAGCGTGTAGTGTTGTGTGTCAACAAGATCGATGGTATTGGCGAAGACAAGGCTCAGCTTGAGTTTCATCAGCTTGGCTTTGAGTACATTGTTCCGGCGGCCGCGTCGCATAACCGCGGTGTGCATAATCTGATAGATACGGTCGCCGATATTTTTGGTATCGACGAATCTGAACGTATAGATGAAGGTAAGCGCCGACGGCGCAAGCGCGACAAAAGCCTTGCCGATGGGACAGGTCCTGAAGGTATTGTGCTGGATAGTGAAGGTAAGGTCATGGATGTTCCTGCCTTCGAAAAATCCAGGGACAAGGACCCGTGTGTGACTTTTGTCGGCCGGCCGAATGTCGGGAAATCCACCTTGATCAATCGACTGCTTGGTGAGGATCGAGTCATTGCCTATGACCAGCCAGGCACCACGCGTGATTCGGTTTCGATACCGTTTACCCGCGCAGATAGAGACTATGTACTGATTGATACAGCGGGTGTACGAAGACGCGGGAAGGTGTCGGACAAGGTTGAGATCTTCAGCATCATCAAGACGATGCAATCTATTGATAGCAGTAATGTGTGTGTCATGATGCTTGACGGCGCAGACAGTCTTACCGATCAGGATCTGTCCTTACTCGGCTACATTATCGAAAAGGGACGTGGGCTAATCGTCGCGGTGAACAAATGGGATAGTCTTGACGGCGAACAACGCGAGGCGGTTCGCGAAGATCTCGAGCGCCGTGTCGAATTTCTCAAGTTCACGCGCATTCATTTCATCAGTGCGTTGAAGGGCTCTGGTGTGGGTGATCTGTTCAAATCGATCAACAAGGCTTATGCATCTGCGTTTGTTGATTTGTCGACGCCACGATTGACGCGCATGCTCGAAGTGGCTACCTCGCAACACCAACCGCCGATGGTCAATGGCCGACGCATCAAACTTCGCTATGCGCATCAGGGTGGTCAGAATCCGCCGATCATCATCATTCACGGCAAGCAAGCGGATAAGGTGCCGAAGAGTTATCAGCGATACCTGGTCAATCACTTCACCAAGGTACTCCGATTGTTCGGTACACCGCTGCGTGTCGAATTCAAACAGGACGACAATCCGTTTGCGTCCCGCAAGAAGCGCGCAGGTTCCCTGTCTGCCAAGGAACGTGCGGCAGCTGCCGACAAACGTCGTGGCAAGGGCACCGCTGGCAAGCATGCTGATGCCGGAGCATCGGGTGGCAAGAAAAAGCGCGCGAAAAAACAGCCGAAATCTGCCACTGACCGTGGCCCACAAGTGGGTAAGAAAAAGCGCGTGGCAAATAAGAAAAAACGTAAAAGCGTGCCCGGTCGTCAGCGCGATTGAATCTGGTGAGTGGTTTTTTGAAAAGCCCGACTGGCTGACTTGCGACGAAAGCTGCACTAGAATCGTCGAAATCCTGAAGATTAGCCTGCAACAGAGAACTCGTAATGGAAAGCCTACTGAATATCGAAAATATCGCGACCCTTGGCGCACTGGTTTTACTCCAGGCCGTGCTGGGATTCGACAACCTGTTGTACGTGTCGCTTGAATCCAAGCGCGCACCGGCAGATAAACAAGCCGCGGTCCGCAAAATGGGGATTGGGCTTGCCGTCGTCATGCGTATCGCTTTGCTTTTTGTATTGGTGACCTTGATTGACAAGGTGCAGAACCCTCTATTTCACCTGGGCTTTACGGGTGTCATTGAAGGCACGTTCAATTTGCATAGCCTGATTGTTCTGGTCGGTGGGGTATTCATCATCTACACAGCGACCAAGGAAGTGTTGCACATGATGAATCTGGAGGAGGTGCATGCTGAAGACACCAAACCTAAGTCGATTTTCATGATCGTCTTCTGGATTGTTACGATGAATCTGGTGTTCTCATTTGATTCGATCCTGAGTGCCATGGCTTTGACCGATGTGTTCTGGGTCATGGCAACGGCGATCGTCATCGGCGGCATTCTGATGATCTGGTTGGCGGATCACGTCGCAACGTTTCTCGAAAAGAATCGCATGTATGAAGTCTTGGGGCTGTTTATCTTGTTTGTGGTCGGCATCATGCTGCTCTCCGAAGGCGGGCATCTGGCCCACCTGAAGCTCTTCGGTAGTCCGGTGTTGCCAATGGCCAAGTCAACGTTCTACTTCGTTATAGCGGTCATGGTACTGACCGATTTCGTGCAGTCTCGGTATCAAAAGAAGCTATTTTTGGCCAAGGAGCGTAACCAGCGCAAAAACATCAAGGATGTGATTGCCTGACCGGTGCCTACCAGGGGCGGTTCGGTCTCAGGGTGAATCCGTATCCAGCAGCAGTAGTGGGTTCACCCAGGTTCCGTTCAGGCCGACAGACCAATGCAGATGGGGCCCGGTAACGCGCCCCGTCGCGCCGACCGCACCAATGATGTCCCCGGCGGTAACCCGATCGCCGGTTTGCACATCAATTCGGCTCATGTGGGCGTAGAACGTCTGAAGTCCCAGACCGTGCTCGATAAACACGGAATTGCCGTTGAAGAAGTAGTCGCCGGTTTCGATGACGACGCCGTCAGCAGGTGCTTTGATCGGAGTACCGGTCTCAGCGGCGATATCGATACCACCGTGAGGCCTGCGCGGCTGGTCGTTGAAGAAGCGCCGTAGGCCGAAAGGGCTTGAAATGATGCCTTTTAGTGGCCAGTTGAATTTTTTGGCGATCATTTTTTCAGCACGAGAGCTCTTGACGACTTTCAGTCGTATGTTTTCTTTCTTGATACGTTCCAGATCAAGGGGTGCAGGGTTGACTTTGCGCTTGTTCTGGATGGTGATTCGTTGTTCTTCGTACTGCTTTGCACTAACCACATACGAGGCCTTGCGTCGCTTGCCGGAGACTTCCTTGACATCGAGGCTGTGTTTGCCAGCTTTGGTTCCGAGCGGAATGCCAATAATGGCGACGGCGAGACCGTCACGTTTGACCACTGCAATGGCGCGTTTGTCTTTCGTAACTTCAGGTAGTACGTCTCCGGCGGGACCCAATTCCACCAGTGCAATGCCACCGGGAACGGCTTCCTGTTCGATGAAGTCTGTCGATGTGTTGGCGATGGCATAGGATGATGTGCAGCAGAGTGCGGTTAATACGACAAGGGCAATCGATATCTTTTGCATGGGACTATTTACCTTTCAAGCTGTGCAGTATTGTCGCGAAGGACGCCGGTTGTTTTCAAGTGAAAGTCTCGGCAAGGCATTCAAGCCGAAGATTGCCGATATTGATCAACGTAAAGGGCGGTAGCTCCCGCGACTGCCACCGGCATGATGAACAGGTTCAGAATCGGGACAAGGCTCACGCCAGCGACAACAACGCCGAAACCTAGTGCCGATCGACGCCGCTGGCGAAGTTCGCGGCGCACATCCTTGAACAGCAATCCGTGGTTGCCCATCGGGTAGTCAAAATATTCGAGCGCGAACATCCAGGCACCGAACAGAAATACCAGCACCGGAGCGGCAATATTCAATAGCGGGATAAATTGCAGAATTAGCAGTGGCACCATCCAGATGATGAGATACAGCAGCTTGCTGATTTCAGATCCAAGTACTCTTGGTAGGCTCTTGACAAGGGTCAGCCATGAAGGGGCGGGTTCTGCGGTGGTGCCGAGCAAATGCGCTTCGACACGTTCAGCGAGTAAACCATTGAACGGTGCGCCAATGAGATTGGCGAGTAAAGTGAAGACGTATGCGAGGCTCAAGAATAAAACAACTGTGAACACCCACTTCAACAGGAACGCAAGCGCTTGAATTATTTTCCAGTCGGCAAATGATTCGAACAGTGACCAAGACGCAATCCAGCCTGTGGATAAACCGTATAGCCACCAGCCAAGTACGCCAAAAACAAGCATATTTATCGTTAAAGGCACCCAAACAAAGCGTCTTAGTCCGGGCGTGCGAACCAGTTTTGCACCGACGCCTAAGTAGCCCATTGCGGATATGAAACCAGAGTTCGCCATTGCTTAAGCATAACGTCAAGACAAGGGCTGGTGTCATGGTTAATTCCGGTTACAATATCCACCCATGTAACGGACAAGCATGGTCATGAGTTTTCTAATGCCAACACATCGATCCCTAACACGATGCGCCTGAATCGGATAAAGATTGCTGGGTTCAAATCATTTGTCGATCCGACAGATTTGAAGCTTCCCAGCCCCTTGATTGGCATCGTCGGTCCCAATGGTTGTGGCAAGTCCAACACCATTGATGCCGTACGTTGGGTCATGGGTGAGTCTTCCGCCAAGCATCTTCGTGGCGAATCAATGGATGACGTCATCTTTACTGGTTCCAGTTCGCGCAAACCTGTGGGGCAGGCGTCAGTTGAACTGATCTTCGACAACTCGGATGGCTCTGTCGGTGGGGAATACGCGGCTTATGCCGAAATATCGATCCGACGTGAAGTCACCCGTGATGGACAGTCGAAATATGCCCTGAACAATGTGCGCTGCCGCCGCCGGGATATTCGCGATATTTTTCTGGGCACGGGGCTCGGTCCTCGTAGCTACGCCATTATCGAGCAAGGCATGATTTCACGTCTCATCGAGGCGAAGCCCGAAGAACTGCGGGTCTACCTGGAAGAGGCCGCAGGCATCTCCAAGTACAAGGAGCGGCGCCGCGAGACAGAAAACCGCATTCGCCACACACGCGATAATCTTGATCGTCTCAACGATCTGCGCGAAGAAGTTGACAAGCAACTCGCTCATTTGAAACGTCAGGCCAGTACCGCAGAGCGTTATCAAAACCTGAAAGCGGAGGAGCGTCAGAAACGTGGCGAAATGTTAGTCCTGCGTCGCACTGAGTTCGAAAAGTCACGTGATGAACAACAACTCAAAATCAGCGAGCGCGAGGCGGAGCTTGAGGGGATCGTCGCTGAGCTTCGTTCCGCTGAGGCAGCCATCGAGCAAGCGCGTGTACAACAGGCGGCCAGCGCCGAGTCGTTTAGTACCATTCAGGCGGATTTCTACCGTATTGGTGGAGATGTCGCCCGTATAGAACAAACGATTGAGCACACGCGAGAGACACGCCGTTCGCAAAGCGAAGAACTACAAGAGGTCGATCGTTCTCTGGAAGAATCGCGTGCTCACTTGAAAGACGATACGGCACGCATTGCCGAGATTGCTGAATCCATTGAACACGATCAGCCTTCCTTCGATCAACTCCAGGACAGTCAAAAGGTCTCGGCCGATATGCTGGCCCGAGCGGAGCAGGAACTTCAAGAATGGCAAACTCGCTTTGACTCCTACAACAAACGATTGTCCGAAGCCAATGAGATAGCGCAAGTCGAACGTTCACGTATAGAGCAGCTTGAACGTGGCATTGGTGAGGCCGACACGCGGTTGGCTCGTCTGGATGAAGAGCGAGGTGGTCTCGAAGTTGAACCGCTGAGCCTCATTATTCAGGAGGCTATCACAGAGGAAGTTGCCGCCGCCGCTGAAGAACAGCGTCTGCAACAATCGCTGGCACAGGCGAACGAAAAACAGCAAGTGCAGCGTGAGTTGATCCGCAAGATGACCGATCAGCTCAATGAACTTAAATCCCAGATCCAGAGTGGGCTCGGTCGCCTTGCGTCACTGGAAGCTTTGCAACAAGCGGCATTGGAACCCGATAGTAGTGCTGCTGACACCTGGTTGCATATGAACGAACTCGATGAGCTGCCACGTCTGGCGCAATCGATAACCGCGGCTCCGGGCTGGGAGAAAGCGGTGGAGCTGGTACTCGGGTCCCATCTTGAAGCGGTTTGTGTCGATGGTGATTCCGTCATTGAACGGTGCTTGAAAGATCTGCCAGCTGCCCAATTGACGTTGATGCAAAGCAGCACCGATGCGGGGTCTTCGCCAAGCGATACACTCGCCTCCAAGGTTGAGGGAAATGTGGATCTGGGCGATGTATTGAAGGGTGTCTTTGTCGCCGATTCGATCGGCGACGCTCTGGCGCGTCGCAAGCAGCTCGGCCAAGGCGAATCGGTGGTGACACAAGACGGGTTATGGATGGGGCGAACGTGGCTCAGAATTGCCCGAGCGGACAGTCAGGACAGCGTGCTGTTGCGAGAAACCGAGATCGCTGAGCTCAAGGCAGAACTGTCGTCACGAGAGGTCGAAGCCACAGAGCTTGAATCTCAGGTATCCGAGCTGATTCAGCAACAGGATGAACACGAAACCAAGCGCGAAACCTTGTTGCACAGTTTCAATGATGCTGTGCGTCATTTGTCGAGCATCAAATCGGCGCTGAGCACTGATCGACAGCGACTGGAACAAAACACCAGCCGACGTCAGGCGCTGACGTCTGAAATTGATGAACTGTCGAGCCTGCATGAGCGTGATGTACAAGACATCAAGAACGCGAGTACGCGTCGCAGTGAAGCCATGGAGAAGCTTGAAGCTTTGCAGAGCGAAGGCGATGCGCTAGGCACAGAACAGAACACTTTGAAAGAGAACGTGCGAACCGCGCGCGAGCAAAGTGATGCTGATCGGGATGCGGGTCAAGCGCTTGCCATCCGTGTTGAATCCTTGCGTAGTACACGAGAGGCAACCGAGAAAAACCTGTCACGCATTCAGGCGCGCATAAGTCAACTGGTTGAACGACAAACTGCGCTTAACGCGATGCTGGCCAGTGAAGATGAAGACCCTTTACTGGCTTTGGAAGCTGGCCTGCAGGAGCAGTTGGCGGCGAAGCTGACTAGCGACAACTCCATGCGTGTTGCACGCGAAGAGCTTGATGCGATCGAACATCGACTGCGAGAACATGAACAGGCGCGACACCGCCACGACTCGCGTGCACAAAAAGCGCGTGAAGATGTGCAAAATGAACGCATGTCCAGTCAGGAAGTGGTGGTTCGCTTGAAGACGCTCGATGAGCAACTGGCGGAACATGAATACAACGTAAGCGAAATCGCCGAGAGTCTCCCGCAAGAGGCGACCTTGGATGTCTGGACGGCTGATCTTGAAAAGCTCGAGAGTCGCATTCAGCGTCTCGGACCCATCAACCTCGCCGCCATTGATGAGCTTGCCGAGCAATTGCAGCGCAAGGAATACCTTGACGAACAACATCATGATGTTACCGAAGCATTGGAAACACTGGAGCGTGCAATCGCCAAGATCGACCGTGAGACGCGATCACGTTTCAAGGATACCTTTGAGAAAGTCAATAGCAAATTCGAGGAATTTTTTCCTCGCTTGTTTGGTGGCGGTCATGCATCTTTGCAAATGACGGGCGATGATTTGCTCAGTACGGGGGTCAGTGTTGTCGCCCAACCACCGGGTAAACGTGTAAGCAATATACAACTGCTATCGGGCGGAGAAAAAGCGTTGACAGCCGTCGCGTTGGTATTTGCGTTCTTCGAATTGAATCCTTCGCCATTTTGCATGCTGGACGAGGTTGATGCGCCACTCGATGACGCGAATGTCGGGCGGTTCTGTACGCTGGTAAAAGAAATGTCGGAGCGTGTACAATTTATCTTTATCACGCATAATAAAGTGACCATGGAGATGGCTCAACAACTGATGGGTGTCACGATGAACGAACCAGGTGTGTCGCGGCTGGTTGCCGTGGATGTCCATGAAGCTGTCGAACTCGCGGGCGCATAAGGGCGTGCTCATCCACTACGAACGCTGAAGTCCACAAGGTACTTTTCGATGGAAAATCTCCGCTGGATCCTGATTTTCGCTGGTGTAGCCATACTGGTGTTGCTGTATTTTTCCGGGCGTAGCCCCAAGTCTGGTCGTGGGCAGTCGACACGGGCCGGGCGCGCGACGTCGCGCGGAGTGGATGCCCGTGATGACCAAATAGCGCCACACGTTG
>CAYUZB010000056.1:0-8631 GCA_964449565.1 uncultured Granulosicoccaceae bacterium
CTCTTTTGTTCTGGCCTCGGTGTCAACACGCCTGACATCACAAATTCATCACGTCGCATCAAGTCCAGTGAATTTGAGCAGTGCCAAAGTAATGGGGTCACAGATGTTATTGAAGTGCTGATCGGTTTTGACGGCATTGCCGTGGCCAATTCTGTCAGCGCCGAGCAGCTGGACATGAGCCTTGCCGATATTTTCATGGCGCTGGCGAAGGAAGTCCCCAACCCGGATGGTTCCGACAGCCTCGTGCCTAACCCGTACAAAACCTGGAAGGAAATCAACAGCGCACTGCCGGCGATCGACATCGAAGTGCTGGGGCCGCCACCAACATCCGGTACACGCGATGCTTTCGTTGAACTGGCCATGGAAGGTGGCTGCAAAAGTTTCCCTTTCATCAAATCGATGGACAAGTCGAAAATGAAAGCGGTCTGTCACACGATTCGTGAAGACGGTGCCTATGTTGAAGCGGGCGAGAACGACAATCTGATCGTGCAGAAGCTCGAAGCCAACCCGGATGCGGTCGGTATTTTCGGCTTCAGTTTCCTTGAGCAAAATTCTGACAAGGTGCAGAGCTCGATCATTAATGGCTATGAAGCTGACTTCGATGCGATAGCCGATGGCGACTACAGTATTTCCCGCCCACTTTACTTCTACGTCAAAGCACAGCACATCGGTACCGTGCCCGGTATCGAAGAGTATCTGGCAGAATTCACTGACGACAGAGCCTGGGGTGAAGATGGTTATCTGGCTGACAAGGGCATGATTCCTCTCGATGACGACACCCGTGGCGAAATCGCTGAGCAGGTGGCCAGCCTGACCACACTCAAGTCCATCGAATAATTCTATCCAAGCACCATGTCACTAACCTCCCTGATTGTTGCGACACTGGCTCTGACGCTACTGAGCTTTGTCTACGGCCGCCACAAGGCATTTGCGGTAGCTGACAATCAGGGAGGTATCAAGAGCATGCACTCCCTGCCGTCCCATTACGGCACGATGGTGGCGCTCTGGTGTGCACTACCGGCCTTGGCCATTATCCTTGTGTGGAAGCTGGTTGAACCGGCGGCTGTCGGCAGCCTGCTGACTGACTCAATTCCGGCAAGCGTGCATCAAGCCGGTGACAAAACGGTCGAGCTTTATCGCAATGATCTCGGCAATATTGTCAGCAATGACCGAATTGCCACGGTGGCTGACCCTGAAAAGCAGTTAGCGGCACAGCATCTGGCCGATCTGAAACGCATCAGCAGTTATGCACTTGTGGTACTTGCACTGACCGCTGCCTGCATTGGTGCAGCATTGGCGCTTAAACGCATACAGCCGAACACGCGTGCACGCATTATCGTCGAGCGTATTGTTTTGGGCTTTCTCATCGCTTGTGCATCGCTGGCGATACTGAGCACTGTCGGCATTGTGTTTTCCGTGTTTTTCGAAGCCATGCGCTTCTTTAATCAAGTCGGCTTTCTTGAATTTGTACTCGGCACCAAATGGAGTCCGCAAACCGCCATTCGCGCCGATCAAGTCGGCTCATCCGGTTCCTTCGGTGCGGTACCTTTGTTTGTCGGGACCTTGTTGATCTCTGCCATCGCGATGATCGTCGCAGTGCCCTTCGGCTTGATGTCTGCGATTTATCTGGCTGAATATGCATCGCGCACGACGCGCAATATCGTCAAACCCTTACTTGAAATTCTGGCCGGCATACCGACGGTTGTTTATGGATTCTTCGCGGCACTGACAGTTGCGCCCGCGATCAGAAACTTCGGCGACAGTATCGGTATGAGCGTCTCATCAGAGAGCGCACTGGCGGCCGGTGTTGTCATGGGCATCATGATCATCCCGTTCGTGTCGTCACTGTCTGATGATGTCATTACCGCCGTGCCGCAAGCGATGCGTGACGGCTCTTACGGTCTGGGTGCTACACAATCGGAAACCATCCGAAGCGTGGTTATTCCCGCTGCACTCCCCGGTATTGTTGGTGGCGTACTGCTTGCGGTATCACGCGCCATAGGGGAAACGATGATTGTGGTCATGGCCGCAGGTCTTGCGGCGAACATGACCGCCAACCCCCTGGAGGCGGTCACCACCGTCACAGTACAAATCGTCACGCTACTGACCGGTGATCAGGAATTTGACAGCGCCAAGACACTCGCCGCCTTCGCACTCGGCCTGATGTTGTTTGTCGTCACCCTGGTTCTCAATGTCATCGCGCTGCATGTTGTGCGTCGTTATCGCGAGCAATACGAATGAGCAATACAACCGATCAAGTCAAGCAATCGCTGGCGCGACGTTATCGCGCCGAGAAGCGTTTCCGTTCCTATGGCGTGTTTGCGATCGCTGCGAGCTTAAGCTTTCTCGCCTTGTTGATTGGCAGCATCATCATCAAGGGCACGCCTGCATTCACAACCACCTATATGAAGCTCGATGTGGAGCTAGATGCAGACACACTGGGTCTGGATGCTGATCCAAGCGCGAAAGAGCTACGCCGCGCTGACTACGGCGCCGCGATCAAGCAAACCATGCGCGACAAATTTCCCGATGCGACAAAACGCAAAGAGAAAAAGGCCCTGTATCAACTGGTCAGCTCAGGTGCTGAGTATCAGGTCGCCGCAGAAGTGTCAGCTAATCCAACCTTGGTTGGCACCACGCAAAGCTTCTGGGTGTTGGCTGATGACGAACTGAGTGCATTGATCAAGTCCGGTGATGATCTGACCCAACCCGAAGCCTTGCAGACTCGCATGAGCGAGCAACAGATTGGATGGGCGAAAAGCTTGTTGGATCAGGGTGATCTCGATGTGCGATTCAATACGACGTTTTTTGAAAACGGTGACTCGCGTGAGCCAGAACAAGCCGGTATTCGTGCCGCTTTGATGGGCTCGGCGTTTACCTTGCTAATAACCTTTTTGTTGTCGTTTCCGGTTGCGGTCGCCTCGGCCATTTACCTTGAAGAATTTGCCCCGCAAAATCGCTGGACCGATTTTGTCGAAGTCAATATCAACAATCTGGCAGCCGTCCCCTCCATCGTCTTTGGCTTGCTCGGTCTGGCTGTGTTTATCAACTTCTTTCATCTGCCACGTTCAGCGCCACTGGTCGGCGGCATCGTGTTGTCATTGATGACCTTGCCCACGATTATCATCTCGAGCCGAGCGGCGCTCAAATCAGTCCCCCCTTCGATACGCGAAGCCGCTCGCGGTATTGGTGCATCACCGCTGCAAGTGGTTTTCCATCATGTGTTACCGCTTGCCATGCCCGGCATCCTGACCGGCACCATCATTGGTCTGGCTCAGGCGCTGGGCGAAACTGCCCCGCTCTTGATGATCGGCATGGTGGCCTTTATTGTCGATATCCCGACCTCGGTGATGGATCAGGCAACTGCGCTACCGGTTCAGGTCTTTCTGTGGGCAGACAGTCCCGAACGCGCGTTTACCGAAAAAACATCGGCAGCGATCATGGTATTGCTGGCCTTTCTGATTGTCATGAACGCGCTCGCCGTGTTGCTGCGCAAACGATTTGAACGACGATGGTAAGCACAGTGGCTTCACAGGATATACTGGACATCCCTCACAGGCAGATACCCCTCGTGGCAAAGAGCTCGGCAGAAGAGGCATTCGAACAACTGACCGAGACCGTCGGCAGTGTCACGGTCGATGACCCAAAAATGCAAACCCGTAACGTCAATGTTTTCTACGGGGAAAAGCAGGCAATCTTCGATGTCGATCTGGATATCGGCAATAACGAAGTCATTGCCATGATCGGGCCTTCGGGCTGTGGCAAGTCGACTTTCCTGCGCTGTCTCAATCGGATGAACGACACGATTCCGACTTGTCGGGTGACTGGCGAGATGTCACTTGACGGCGAGGATCTCTACGGCAAGGATCTTGACCCGGTCTTGCTGCGCGCACGTGTCGGCATGGTTTTTCAAAAGCCGAACCCGTTTGCCAAGAGCATCTATGACAACGTGGCCTATGGCCCGCGTATTCATGGATTGGCCAAGAACCGCGCCGAACTGGACGATATTGTCGTCGACAGCTTAAAGAAGGCCGGCTTGTACGACGAAGTAAAAGATCGTCTCGATGCACCCGGCACCAGCTTGTCCGGTGGGCAGCAACAACGACTGTGTATTGCACGCACCATAGCGGTCAGTCCCGAAGTCATTTTGATGGACGAACCCTGCTCGGCGCTTGACCCGATTGCCACCGCACGCATCGAAGAACTCATCGATGAGCTGAGAGTGAACTATGCTATCGCAATCGTGACGCACTCCATGCAACAGGCAGCGCGTGTCTCGCAACGTACTGCCTACTTCCATCTTGGCAAGCTTGTTGAGGTGGGTGATACGAATAGTGTTTTCACCAACCCGCAGCACGAACTGACCGAAAACTATATTACCGGCCGATTCGGCTAGCCATCAAACGCCAGGCATGCCCATGGACAAGCTTCACCTCGATCAACATATCTCGCAACAGTTCAACCTCGAACTCGAAGACATTCGTAACAAGGTGCTCAGCATGGGTGGCCTGGTCGAGAAGCAAGTCAGCAAAGGTTTGCAAGCCTTGCTCGAAGCCGACCATGATCTGGCCCATGAAGTTGCTCACTCGGATTTTGAAATCAACGCGCTTGAAGTCGAGATCGATGAAGAATGCACACATGTGTTGGCGAGGCGTCAACCCGCGGCCAGCGATTTACGTCTGGTCGTTACCGTCATCAAGGTGATTACCGATCTGGAACGTATTGGTGATGAGGCCGAGAAACTCGGACGCTTCACCTGCGACCTGACCGACTCTGAAAAAGCACCAACCTATCGCAAGGAACTGCGTCATCTCGGTGAGCTGGTCAATTCCATGTTGCGTGATGCACTTGATGCCTTTGCCAGGCTCGACGTCGATGCCGCAATCGAAATCGCTTCACGCGATCGAGATGTCAATAAAGAGTATGAAACGCTTGAGCGTTTACTGGCGACCCACCTTGTTGAGGATCCACGACAAGTCTCGCAATTGTTCAAGATCACCTGGTGCGCCCGAGCGCTCGAACGCATTGGTGATCACTCAGTGAATATTTGCGAATACGTGGTGTACCTGGTCAAGGGGCGCGACATACGCCACACCTCGTTTGACCAGATTCGAAAGGAATTCGTTGACTGAGAATTCGTTGACTGCGAAATTGTCGAACAAGTCGAGGCGTTACACTTCCCGGGACTTACCTTCCTTGTAGTCACGATAGGCGACGAGCAACATCGAGGTATCGTCGTCCTTGGGTACCCAGTCAAGCTCTCTTTGCGCCTTACTGCAATCCAGCACGCAGGTTTCATCTGCAATCCAATACTGCTCCGGATCCATCAAGGGTTTGCCAATCCGGTCGAGAATATCCAAAGTCCATTTGACCGCAAATGCTGGCGTAGGTATCAGGATACTTTTACTTCCGGCCTCAGCAACCAACTGCTTTAATAATTCATTGACTGTAGGCGGGTTGGTCGACCCTAAATTATAATTTTCGTTCGGGAAATTTTTATCCACTGCTGCAAGGCAGGCCGCGGCACAGTCACCGACGGAAATAAACTGATAATAATTCTTGCCACTACCAATGGTCGGTACCGGCAGATTCTTGTCCACCAGAACGAACAGCTTTTCAAGAATCCCGAGCCGGCCATGCCCGATGATCAGACGCGGGCGAAACAAGGTTATGTTGAAACCCTTTTCTCGGTAGGTGTCGACAAGGTGCTCAGTCTGATATTTCGCCTCGCCATAGGGACCAATGGGCGCACAGGGGTGTTCTTCTGTGCGTGGGTTTTCAACCGTGTGGCCATAGACCATATCGGTCGTGTAGTAGACCATGTTACGTAATCCTTTTGACTCCATCCACTCGAGCACATTCGTGGTGCCGACGTACAAAGACTGCCAAAAATAGTCTTCGCGTTCAGCGCGTGGCAGGATCGGGACCAGCAATCGCGCGGCAAAGTGATAAACGATATCACCCTCTTCCACCACGATAGGCTCAAACGACGACTTGTCGGTGACATCCATTTTCAGGTATTCGACGCCTGGCAATTCGTAATTACCAAACTGTGGCGACTGCTTCTCATCGCAGATAAGCACACGCTCATTGCGTTTGACAAGCTCCTTTGTTAACTCGGTACCGAGAAAACCGTCACCACCAAAAATAATATGTTTCATCCTACGATACTCAATTGTTGTTTGGCTAACATTGTTCAAATGCGAATGCGAGTGCGAGCGTATGCTCAGGAGCTACGAGCGACCAAAGCCACTCCGCTACAAATCAATAGAACGCCTGCGACTCGCCATATTGTTACAGCCTCACCCAATACGAAGTATCCCCACAGAGTAATAAGCACAAAGGAAAGACCCAGAAATGGATAGGCAAAACTTATCTCCACACGTGACAAGACAATCAGATGTGAGCCCATACTCACCACCATCATGACCAGACCAAAAAACACCCAGGGGTTAAACAGAATCGCAAACACCGAGCCGGCAATGCCACCGGCGGTCAAGGCGAAGCTTGGCAGAACAGTCATGCCTTTTTTGAGCATGATCTGTGAAAAGAAGTTTGTCGCGACGGTAAACAGAATTAAAGGGATGAATTGATTCATGAAAGACCTGTAAAGGTATTACAACCTTATAAACTCAAGCGTTTGAAAATACGCTCTGGTATCAAACGTATGATCAACATGATTGGCAGCCAGAACCAGGGCGTGTAGAGAACATCCTTGCCGCGCGAATGCGCGCGAACCATATCCTGTGCCACGCGATCAGGCGTTACCCACAACACACCAGGCGTTTTAGGAACATCCGCCGTCATTGGCGTATCGATAAACCCGGGCTTGACGGTCAGCAGGTGCACGCCACTTTTTTGCAAACGACTTCGCAGCCCCTGACAAAACAGACTTAATGCCCCCTTTGAAGCACCATATACATAGTTACTTTGGCGACCACGGTCACCTGCCACGGATGAAACAACCACCAGAGATCCCCGCTTACGCGCTTCAAACACATTGGCAATACGTCCGAGCAAAGAGGCTGCGCTGGTGAAATTGACGGTAAACGCCGCCTCGGTATCCTGCCAGCTTTCTTGGCAGGCTTGCTGATCAGGCAAACTGCCGTAGAACAGCCAGTACGATTCGGCGTCAGACGTGGAATCAACAAGTTCCTGGTGCATCGCTGAATCGGCCAGATCGACAATCCGCGTTTGCACGGATACCTGGTCACCCGCCCGTACATTGAGATCTGCAGCAATAACGTTCAGCTTTTCAGCATCACGTCCCACGAGCACCAGAGACTGCCCCTTGTCGACAAGAATCCTTGCAACCGCCTGCGCAAGTGCGGAGCTGGCGCCGAGAATAACAGCACTGGGCGTGGCAGTCTCAGCCGATTGAATTTGGCTTGCTTCCATTATCTTCGTTTTTACCCTCGTACTCGTTGCCAGAAATCCGAATTGAATTGCGGATCGACAAACTCTGTGAACCGTTCCCAATCTGGGTAATAACTTTTGAAAGAAGCTTCACTCATCAATCGATCTTTTGCCGGATACGCTGCACCACCGGCATCACAAACAGCGCTGTCGATCGTATTTATCAACTTTACGGTCTTGTCGCCTCGTGAGGCAAAATCCAAGGCCAGACAATAGCCCTTACGCGGAAACGACAACAGGCCAGGCGATTCCAGATCACCAAACTCCTTGAGCACCGCCAGAAACGATCCCAGACCGGCTTCAACAACTTGCTTCAGTACCGTATCAAGCACCTCTATTGCCTCCCGCGGAACAACGAACTGATATTGATAAAACCCTTTGGATCCGTAGATCCGATTCCAGCGATCAAGCGCATCGAGAGGATAGAAATAGGATTTGAAGTGCTGGCTGAGCGTCGTCCCATTTTTTCGTCGGTGTAAAAAATAGTAGGTACTGTTGAAAGCCCTTACAGAATAACGATTCAGAAACCATGCCGGAAAACTGCAAGGAACTGACAATTTTGGTGTGATCACCTCAAAAGCACCTTCGATAGGGGGGGTATCGGCATGGTTGGCACTGAAAAACACCCCACGAGCAAATTCTTTTTTGCCAGCCACACAATCAAGCCATGCCACAGTGTAGCGATAGTCACCTGCACGCCTGTCGGAGAGCGCTTGAAATTCATCAAGCCCCTGAAAAGTATCAATTCGTACATCCATGTAAGCGCTACTTATGGGTATCAGCTGGATCGTCGCATTCGTGACCATCCCGGTCAGTCCCAGACCACCAATCGTCGCTCGGTACAGATCCACATTCTCTTGTGCTGAACATTCAAGCTGTTCGCCGGAACTTCGCTGCAAGGAAAAACGAGAAACGTGACGACCGAATGTCCCATCACAATGGTGATTCTTGCCATGAACATCATTGGCAATCGCACCACCGAGCGTGACAAAACTGGTACCGGGACTGACCGGCAGGAACCAGCCAAGCGGTACGATCAATTTAAGAATCGAAGCCAGTGTCACACCAGGCTCGGCCGTCAGCAGCCCAGTTTCTTGATCAAACGCGATAAATCGATCCAGCGCCCTGGAATCGATCAAGGTGCCTGTTTGATTGAGACAAGAATCGCCATAGCTCCGCCCGTTGCCAAAAGGGAGCCAGCTACTGCCCCGACTA
>CAYUZB010000056.1:8731-24021 GCA_964449565.1 uncultured Granulosicoccaceae bacterium
CTACTGCCCCGACTATTGCCCTGACTATTGCCTAGACTTTTGTCACCTTGAAGGTCGTCTCCCGACAAAAAAACATCTTCAGACCATGCAGGTTTGTACCCGCGGAGCTTGGCCACAGGTTCGTACCCCCAACTGCGATAGGGATCTAATGCCATGCAACAAACATCGCAGCGGCAACCGACAACATGATACTCAGAACGACCAAGCGGCTGACCGTGTCCTTTATCGCGAACACAAGCGGATCTTCATGCATTTCACCACGAGATGTCTTGATCCAGACTCTGGCAATCCAATACATCAAGATTGGACAGACAAGCCACAGTAGCATCGGCGCCTGATAAAGCTCCTGAACTTTCTCACCGTTGATGTATAACGCGACAACTAATACGGACAAAAAGCCGGTAGAAACCCCACTGGCCAACAAGACGGGTATATCGCCGACCTGATAATCACGCCCCATAGTTACCTTGCGCCCTTCACTTTCCAGATTTTTCAGCTCAGCCACTCGCTTGGCTAAAGCCAGGGAGAAGAAAATGAACATGGAAAACGCAAGTAACCAGAAAGACCATTCTGCGTTGATGGCAACTATGCCACCTATTACCCGTAAGGTATGTAACGCCGCTATAACAATGACATCTATTATTGCTCGCTGCTTGAGTACGAGAGAATAAGCCACCGTGGAAACAAGATATACAAGCAGCAACCAGTTGAAAGACTGTGGTAGTAGAAACGTTAGAAACAACACAGCAAGCAGCAAAGCGATAACGAGAAAGGCACCGCGTTTCAGGGAAATGCGACCGCTGGCAAACGCCCGTTTGGATTTGACGGTGTTTTGCCGGTCGGCCTGCAAGTCCAGCATGTCGTTAACCAGATACGTCGCAGAGGCCAGGAAACTCATGGCGAAAAACGCCAGAACAATAGTCACCAGAGCCTGTGCGTCGGTAAAACGTTGATCAAGAAAAAACGGTACCAGTACCAGCACATTTTTTGACCACTGATGGACGCGCATCAGTCCCAGGTATTCCTTGAACGTTGGCGCGGTTTGTTCAAACACGTGGTCAATTCGAGCCTCTGGACTTGCAGCTATCCCGTCGTGCGTCGACACTGCCAATGCTTTTCGAGCCGATGGCCAGACTTTGAGATCATCCTTGTCGTTGCCGATATAGTCAAAACCGCCTTCACCGTATTGCTCAACCAGCCACTCGCGCTTTCGCGTATTGGTCAGATTCACTTTCTCATCCGAACCCTGAACGCGATCAAACAAATCAAGATTCTCGGCGATGCTGTCGGCAAATCTTTGGTGACTACCGGTAACCAGTACCGTTTCGCGTTTTTCTTTCTCGGCTCGAGTGAATTCAACGACTTCCTGATTAAGTGGAAAATCGGATGAAGAGATATCGACCCTGGCGGCTATTTCCGCCTTCAATCGCGCCTTGCCACCAGTGAACAACCAGACTGGCAAAAAAAACACAAACAGTGGTTGCTGCCTGAGTAAAACCGATAATGCCTCGTACAACAGATCTGTCCGAAGCAAGGTTCCATCAAGATCAACACATAGTGGTGGTTCGATAGCCATAGGTGAGGGTCAGGCGTGGAATTAAAGAACAACGTGGAATTTTTGCCAACCTCATTATAGAGGCTGCATAGACGCTGCACAGTTCAAGTTGTGAACATGTTCGATGACTTACTTTTAGAACAGCCGCAACTGAGTCTTCCTTAGTCAAATATATGACTAGCGTTTATATGAATGGCGTTAGCGCCGCCTGCGTTTGACGCGAAACAAAACAAATCCCAAAAGCCAGTAAAAGGCCAAGGAGGCACCGCCAGAGGAACCACCACTCACTGGCTCGGCGTTCGAGCCAGTGGTCGGGACAATGGGATCATCGTCACCGGGCAAGGTAGGAGCACCGGACGTTGGAGCCTCGGCAATCACGATGTCATCAGGGACAGACTCAGTGACCGGGATGAAGTCTGACAACCAGGGTAAGAACGACGGGATATGGGTATACACACCGTAGAAGTTCGGCTCGCCGCAGCCATTACCAAAACTTGTAATGCCGACCTGTTCCAAAGCGCCATCTCTCGTTGCATACAAGGGACCACCACTATCGGCCTGACAGGTATCCGCGCCACCCTCCCTGAAACCTGCACAGACCATCGTTGACTGAATGAAGCCCTGATACGACTCCGGTGCATTACACACTTCACGCGTGACGAAAGGGACTTCCGCTGTGCGCAAATCAAGCGGAAAAACCGGGCGCCCATCGGGCCTGAAATCGACAACGCCCCAACCAGCAATAGACCCGAATTCGCCGGCCAATGTGTCAGCCTCACCGGTAAACAACTTTACCGGCGGGCTGTCCAGATCCGTGGCTATTTCAAGCAAGGCAATATCGTTGTTGAAATTGGTTGGTGTGGCACTGATGTAAGCGGGGTGTGGAATCACGCTGACAACCACATGCTCTTGCATCACCTCAGACTCTAGCAGTGCGGTTACGCCTTCGATAACGCGTAAGCGGCTCGGGCTGGTTACCGCATTGGTTGCTGTGTGCACGCAATGCGCGGCCGTCATGACCCAGCGAGGAGCGACAACGGTGCCCGCACAAAACTGACGGTCAAAGACCGAGAAGCTTCCAGTACTGACCAATGCAACCGTTGACGGAAATTCACTGATTGATGCCGGAAGGCCGTCGATGATTCGTTGGGTAAAGGCCGAATCATCCGCCTCAATTGTTGTGTCGGCGTCCTGCGCATAGACAGATGGCAAGATGCATAGACTGCAAGCCAACAGCAGGCTGCGTCGAGCAAGAGAAACTGAAAAATGACTCATGACTAATATTTTTTCCTTATAACTCGACGATGGCGAACCATCCGTTCTATTCGAACAGCTTTGGAATTCTCACGGCAACATCCGCATCGATCATTTGAATGCTGCTTCCCTGTCGGCGTACCTGATCCGCTCCCTTCAACCACACATCATCGTGTCGCGAAAAATGCCTGTCCAGTATCGCCGTTGTTGCATCGACATCGCCAGTAACATTGACATCCATGCGAACCAATTGTTCGTCAATAAAATACACGGCAAGTGAATTTGCAGAAATGTCAGCCGCTGTCAGAACTGCCCCTGACAAACCCCCATCGCCCGACTCAAGTGCCGCGGATTTCTGCCAATCCGAAATAGCAAGTGCTCGGGTACAACGCTCCAACAGGAACGCGCGCTTGGAGCCCACCATTGCGACTCGCTCCACCTGACAATCAAAGTTGTCAAACCCTGCACGTTGCATGCTGGCCATCACGACATCGCGCGCTTGTCCAATGCGTACATCATCCTGACTGATACGCACGCCAGGGCGTAATTCGTCTTCCTTTACCACGCTTATCGATTTCACCTTGGTATCAACAGTTTCCACTTTCGTGGCCGCGTTAATGCTGCCGGCACAGCCTGATAGGAACAACCCCTTCAGTAGGACAAAACTGAACAACCAAAGTGCCGCAAAAGAAGCGCCACCGCTTGGCTCGGTCAAGGGCTGATTGTTGGCACGGGGAACATTATCACCCGTTGGCGGATTCGGCTGGTCGGGCACCGCTATATAGTTGGCCAACCAGGAAATATAGGACGAGACATGCGTATAGATGCCAAAGAAATTCGGCTCGGCGCAGCCTCGCCCGAAGCTTGTGATACCCACCTGTTGCACAATGCCATCGACTTCGGCAAACAAAGGGCCTCCACTGTCACCGACACAGGTATCTACGCCACCGGCCTGAAAGCCTGCACAAGTCAGAAATCCAACAATAAAACCGTTGTATGAAATTGGCGCATTACACACATCACGAGAAACAAATGGCACCGTGGCAGAACGAAAACTATCGGGGAAAACCGCACCTGCAGTATCGCTAAAGGAGGTAGCGCCCCAACCTGCTATCCAACCACTTTGTCCAACCAGTGACTCGCTGTCTTCGACAAAAAGGTTAACCGGCGGCGCATCAAGCTCAGTCGCCAACTCCAACAAGGCAATGTCATTATAGGACGCGTCTACCGTGTCATCATATAAAGGGTGCACAATGATATTGACGACCACATGTTCTTCGCCAATCGGATCATTGCGCAAGTCGCTAACACCTTCGATGATGCGGACACTGGTGTTAGTGATCAGGTTGTTGAATGCGTTATGTACGCAGTGTGCGGCCGTCATTACCCAGCGACTCGCGACCACCGTTCCTCCGCAAAACTGACGATCAATGGCCGAAAAATTACCCGCGCGGACCAGAGCGACAACCGAGGGCAACTGTTCGATAGCAGCAGGTTGGCCACCGATGATGCGCGGCGTGAATTCGTCCACAATCGCGTTGATATCGAAGGACGAGCCATTGGCATAGTCGTCTGCGCTAGCCGGACCCGAGGCCAGACCCGTTGTAATCATCAGACAGGCGGCGGCCAGGAAAACAGGCACGGCGGCGCGAGAGCATCGCTGCACACACCGCCTGATATGTAGGAAAGGCTGAATCATCACGTTAAAATGGTAGCGGCTGATCTCTAGCCAGACCTCAGTTTGCCAGAAGCATACTGTGACGTGGATGATTCAATCATCCAAGTGTCTGAGCGGTAATTCGACGATTGTGTCACGTATCGGGCAGCGGATGGCCCGGCATCAGCTCGTAAGGGCGTACCCAGCCCGGCAAGGCCTTGATTCGCTCCAGCCAGGCGGCGATACCCGGATAGTCGGCCCAATCAAATCCGGCCTCTTCCGGCCAGAAGAGATAACCACAGAGCGAGATGTCCGCAATCGTGCAGCGATCACCAATCACAAATGGAGTGTCGCTGATACGTCGCTCAAGCACTTTTAGCGCGCCAGTTGTGCGTTGTCGCAGAAATTGGGTGACATCGTTTTCTTCCTGCTTGGCAAATTGCAGGAGAAATCTCAACGTCGCAAAATTGCTTGTGAGTTTGTGATTATCGAACAGGATCCAGCGCAATATTTCTCGGTGCTCGGGGACGCTTTTCGCATCAAACATCTCGAAGGTATCGGCGAGATAGTCGAGAATGACTCCGGTCTGACTGAGCTTCAAATCCTTGGCAACCAGTACCGGTACCTCGCCCATTTCATTAAGCTCAAGATACTCTGGCGTTTTTGAACCTCCGTTGAAGAAGTCGACGTGCTCGGCTTCCCAATCGGCACCACACAGACTCAACATCAGTGCCGCCTTGTAGGCGTTGCCACTTTGGGCAAAACAATGCAGCGTGTATTTCATATCAACGATTCATGTTAACAAACAGAGGCTTGGGTTTGATGTGGGATTTCGATAGCCATCTCGGGGCGGTCCATCTTTATTACGACAAAAACTGCTAAGACATAAAATGGCGGAGAGAGAGGGATTCGAACCCTCGATACGAGTTACCCCGTATACCAACTTTCCAGGCTGGCGCCTTCGACCACTCGGCCACCTCTCCGTACACTTATTATATCAGGTCTCTGTGGTTCGACCCGGGGTATAGATGGGTGACGGAAACTGCGCCACATTGCCTTCGATATCGGCGATTTTTGCCGTACCGCGTTTCTCGACGGCATCGATACGCAGTATCGAATGCATCGGAATGATGGTTTGCCGAACGCCGTCGAATTCTGCCTTGAGTTTTTCTTCACCCGGATCAACAACCACCGTTTTCTGGGTATCGAAGACCAGCTCCTCGATCACGACAAAGCCATACAGATCTCCCTGATAGACTGATCGTGCGTAAATTTCGTACACCTTGTCCTGATTGACAAAGCGGATGCGATAAAGATGTTCGTCACTCATGGTATGAAGTTTACGCGAGTCTGAACCGGCGATGATGAGTCACGATAATCGGTCACGATGTTTGTTGGCATGAACATCGATGCTCAGCGACGTCGACGCTGCTTCTGGGCACGGCGTTTCTGTCTGGGATGAATCGCAACGACGCGCAGTTTGACGGACGGGTCAGGTTGCAAGCCAGCGGCCTTGGCCAATGTCGCGGCTTCCCCGGCAGCCATCTCATGCAGCTTGCCGCGCGCCAGCCAGCGCGGTAATGAGACAGGCCCATACCGAGTGCGAATCAAGCGACTGACCGTCAGCTCCTGCGACTCCCACAAGCGCCGTACCATACGATTGCGGCCTTCCTTGAGCGTCACTCGAAACCACTGATTACTGCCATCACCTTCGGCCTCGGCAGAGATTTTTTCAAAACGCGCCGGGCCATCGTCGAGTTCAACACCTGCACGCAGTCGCTCCAGTACATCAGGACTGACACGTCCGTTGATGCGCACAGCATAGTGACGTTCCAGTTCGGATGAAGGATGCATCAGCGCATTGGCAAGCTCACCATCATTGGTCAACAGCAACAGGCCCAATGTATTGATATCCAGCCGACCAACCGCTATCCATCGACCATGATGCAATCGCGGCAAACGGTCGAACACCGTTTTACGGTGTTCAGGGTCATCGCGGCTGGTGATTTCTCCGAGCGGCTTGTGATACAGCAAGACGCGTCGCGTATCCTGATCATCGGGGACCACCTTGTAATTCATGCCACGCACGACCAGATCATCATCCAGCGTGGCACGATCACCCAACTGAGCAGTCTGCCCATTGAGGCGTATCTCACCCGCTTTTATCCACGACTCAAGCTCTCGGCGTGAGCCAAGGCCGGTATTCGCTAGTATTTTCTGTAAACGCTCTGCCATAATCGCATTCTATGACAAACGCTACACCCACACCTGAATTCAAATCGCTGCGCATCGCGGTATTGACCATATCCGATACCCGTGGCGAAGCTGAAGACATTTCTGGCAAACGTCTGGTCACGGCTTTGACCGATGCGGGTCATGCACTGGCTGAAAAGGCCATCGTGCGCGATGACAAGTATCAGATACGAGAAGTCCTCTCTCGCTGGATAAACGCTGCAGATGTCGACGCAGTACTAACAACCGGTGGTACCGGGATCACCGGTCGAGACGGAACACCGGAGGCTATCAGGCCACTCCTGGACAAGGAAATTACGGGCTTTGGAGAAATGTTTCGGGTGCTGTCCTACGATGATATAAAAACATCCACCTTGCAGTCTCGCGCAACAGCAGGTGTAGCCAACGCGACTTTCATCTTTGTGTTACCCGGTTCCAGTAGTGCCTGTCAGATGGCCTGGGACAAGCTGATCTCGGCGCAATTGGACAATCGCACACGACCTTGTAATTTGGTGATGTTGATGCCGCGGCTCAACGAGTGACTAGAGCCGAGTGACTCAAGCCATCAGTTCATGTAACAACATGGTGGCAAAAACACCAGGTGTCAGCGAAAACTCAAGCACACAATCGTTATCGCTCAACCAGTTTGCACAGAGATTTTTCGGTACGGCTCTGAGCGCGCGTCGATCCTGATCAAGGCGATGGTCAACTAGCGCCTGACACAAGCCCTGCCAACGTTGATCCGCTAAAACCTTCGTTTCAAGCTCGGCGCAATCGCCTTGTGCCAAGGGTTCGCCTCGCCCCCACCACGGCCCCGAGGTATGCACATCCTTGGCTGCGAAACGCTGGAGTAAGCGCTCATCAATCGTATCAGGCACAAAGAAACTTCGACTGCCATCGAGTACCAGTGGCTCACCATCAAGTACCGAATGCCATTGCCCTGCCCTAATCCGCGCATCACATACTGCATTGAACAAGGCACTTCTGGCCGCTGACAGATACAGGCTTCGTTGCTGGCGGCTAACACGTTTCTTCGGTTTGCGGAACCAGGCTTCTGCCCGCCTGAGATTTTGCCCGTTGAAGCCAAAGCGCTGAGGACCAAGGTAATTCGGAAAGCCCATCGTCGCCAGTTGTTCAATTCGAAGCGCAAATGCGGACCGGCTTGCATTGTTTATCCATTCGACGTTTCTGAGCACGATGCGGAAGTGGTTACTGTGGTGCGTGCCATGTCGAAGTTTGCGATTGTGTCGCTGCACATCGACGACGCTAATCGATGGGGAAATTTCTGCTGAGGCGCAATGCTTGGGCGTACAGACACTGAACCACTGTTCCGTGATTGCCTGTTTGTCCTTCATTCCGGAGTAACCGATAGCGGACGTTTTGACCGAGAAATGCGCCGCCAGCTCATTCACTACATCTGCGGTATTGAGCCCTGTCTTTTGAACTCTCAACCACAGGTGCTCTCCACCCCCCGCAAAGTCGACATCGAGCGCTTCACTAACGTGAAAATCTGCAGTAGAGTCCTTGATGACTGCTCGACACAGTGCTTCGCCATGCACTCTGGCAAGCGATACGGTATCCACGGTATCCAATGACTATCAGGAGGCCTTGGCTGGACAAGTCCTGGCCCGCAGGAACCAGGATCCGAGAGCCGGAGAGCGGCGACTATGAATTACGCGCGATGAATCTTTCGACCGCTTCGGCCGTTATCGGGCCAGGGTTGTTGCCCATCAACTCACCCTTGGGATCGAACAACAGATAGGTGGGTGTTCCACGCAAGTCCTGCTCGGTCAACTTCATATAGGAAATGGCGGTGCTGGGAAAATCCCACACATAATTTGGAAAACTGGCTTTGTGTTCGGACAGATATTCGTTGACATCGTCAAGCCCTCTGCGTCCGTCAAGTGCGATGCCGAACACCTTTGCATCCTTGTCCTTGTGAGCATCGTGAAATTCAGAGATGACACCCTTCTGCGCCTTGCACACATGGCAGGTGGTCGCCCAAATCATCACCAGGGTCCAGCGACCGTCTGTCAACGAAGGCGGGGTTTTGAGCAACTTGCCCTCGGTGGTCAGCATGCCATCGAACATCGGCTCTTCCTGAGCTGACGCCGCCGTGGCTCCGTTCAAAGCCAACAGTGAAGCGGTGACGGCCATCAGGGCCGCTATTACGGTAATTCGGTGGCTTCGGGTGTACAACATAGGTACGCACTCAATAGTGGGCGATCGATTGACGGCATAAGATGCCAGAGATCGCCGTAGGTTCCGGGCAGGAATATAGATTGACCCATTGGAGTAAGTTAAATCGGTAGTTACGTCACAGAATGTAGATGAATCTCCGCAGCAACAGCGACCTGCCCCACGACTTGCATGAAGCTTGCGCGTGCTGTGACGGGGGACGTCAGTTTTATGACGATCCATCCGAGTTGTCTCTGCCGTTTGCTGCAACAACCGATATAGGGCCAAATTAGCCACAGTGAGTCAGTACCAGCACAAAAAGCACCATAGTCTGATGGGCGTCATTCTATTGCTCGCGTTACTGGCGCCATCGTTCGCTCAGGCAGCCACGCGCCTGATCATCACGGGTGCACCCAAAGACCTGAGAGAGAACATTCAGCTATCGGTCGGCAACCCCCCGCCGTCCGAAGAAGACGAGCGTGCCTTGCGACGCTATGTCCGCGCATTACCCGAACAATCGAGCATCGCTCTGGCGGCGCTCGGCTATTACGCGGCCGAGGTGGATGTTAAAACCCGCACAGCCGGAGCAGATACCGAAGTCGTCATCAGCGTCATCCCGAATGATCCGGTTCGAGTGGATGTCGTCACCATTTCGATTCTGGGTTCCGCCAAACTCGATAGTGACTTCATGTCTGTGCTGGGTCGTATACCTTTGCGCAAGAACGGCGTATTTCTCTCTGACGAATACGAAACGACGAAATCAATCCTGATCGACAAGGCACAGGATCTGGGTTATTTCGACTTTCAACTCATTGAAAAATCGGTTCGTGTCAGCCGCGAACAACTGACAGCCGAAATCAAACTGATCGCCAACAGCGGTCAGCGATATGAGTTTGGCGATATCAACTTCGCTGAAAATACCTTTAGCGATGACTTCTTGAGACGTTGGGCACCGTTCGAAAAAGGTGATCCCTACAGCTCTGGCCTGGTCGGAGAGATGACGCAAAACCTGCAAGCCAGCGGCTACTTCAATAGCGTTCGCGTTATTCCAGAGCTCGACAACCGTAACGCCAGGACCATTCCGGTTAACGTTGAGCTTTCCCGCAAGGACAAGAATCAGGTCGCCGTAGGCGTCGGCTATTCAACCGATACCAAACTGCGGACCACTCTTTCCTGGGGACGTCCTGTCATCAATCGTCGTGGCCACTCGGCCGAGACAGAACTTGGCCTGTCCAGAGATCGGCAGACGTTCAGTATCCGATACCAGATCCCACGCGATACTCAGCCGTTGCACAACTACTGGGGTATCGATTACGGACTGAAGAACGATATAGAGGATTCGGATACGCGAAGTTTTCTCAGTACACTCAATTTACAACGAGTCCGACGTACCAAATCGCAATGGATCGAAGCCTTCTTTATTCGTTGGGAACGGGAGACCTTTACCGTCGGTGGTGAAGAGGATCGTACTGATCTGGTCTTGCCTGGGTTCAGTTACTCACGCACACGCACCCGCGGCGAACCGTTTGTCACGTGGGGCCAATCAACGAATTTTCAGGTCGAAGCGGGTAGTTCCCGTCTATTGTCGAGTATCGATTTACTGAAATTCAGCGGTTCCTTTAAATACTTGCGTGAGGTTGCGGACAGAAACACGCTGATCGCTGCATTTCAGTATGGTGCCCTGTATTCTGACGACTTTGACCGAGTACCAACCTCGCAGCGATTTTTCACCGGGGGTGACAACAGCATTCGTGGTTTTGGGTTTCGAGATATCTCGCCAAGAAACCCCGAAGGTAATACCGTCGGTGGTCGCTTCCTTGAGGTTGCTAGTCTTGAATACAACTATCGTTTCCGTGATCGTTGGAGTGGTGCATTGTTTATTGATGCAGGTCGCGCATTTAATAATTTCGACACGAGCTACAGTGTGGGTTCGGGTTTTGGTCTGCGCTGGCAGTCGCCGGTTGGGCCGTTTCGTATTGATATCGCAACACCGATCAATGGCAATGACAACGACACGGACTCCGTGCGTGTACATTTGTCACTCGGAGCAGAACTGTAATGAAGCGTTTCTGTAAAGGCATGTTCAAGGCCCTGTTGGCCAGCCTGGCCTTCGTGTTTGTGCTTGCGGGTGTCTGTTACCTGATCGCGACCACCAACAAGGGGTTTGAACTGGCGAGCGCGGAAGCCATCAAGCGAATCGAAGGGCTCGATGTCACGAGTGTCGACGGTAACCTGCGGCGCGGTATCAAGGCTGGTGATGTGCGCTATGAAAATGATTCGCTGGTGCTGACAGCGACCGGTGTCGATACAGCCTGGCGCTTGTCCTGTTTGCGTAGTCGGGAGTTTTGCCTCGACCGCGCGGTGGTGGATGATCTCTACATCCAAAGCAAGACAACGACCGATGAATCACCCCCACCGAACGATGGCCCAATAGAATTGCCTACGATTGACCTGCCCATTGACTTTACCGCCAAAGAGGTGTTGATCAAGCGCCTGCGTTTTCAGGCAGCTGGTGATGTACCGGAGCAGATTGTCGAAAATATAAGACTCATCGCCAAAACGGACAAGACTCAACTGACACTGACCGAACTCAGTGCCGACTATCAACAACACCATGCCCGCCTGGATGGCTCCTTGACGCTCGACGGGGACTATCCACTGGATTTGACGATTAATGCGACGGCCGGGAAAATTTTCGAAGACAAGGACGTGCAGCTAAAGGCGAGCCTCAGCAACTCGCTGGCTGACCTTAATATTGATGCCGAGATAAACGGTCTTGCTGCACTGAAGCTCAACGGCCAATTGAATCCGCTGGAAAAAAATCTTCCGGCCAGGCTGAGTATTGCTGCCGCGGAACTTGGCTGGCCACTCGAGACCTTCGAACAAGCAAAACTCAGCAATACAACGGTTGAGATAGACGGAACGCTCGATGACTATGCATTGAGAATCACCACCTCGGTCGATGGAGAACAGATTCCACAAAGCAGTGTTCAGCTCGCTGGCCGCGCCAATACCGAACGATTGACCTTACCCACGATTGGCATCGCGACACTCGGTGGCACTATATCCGCCAATGCAGCGCTCAGTTGGGTTGACACCATTGCCTGGAATACGGAAATGGATATCGTTGACATTAACACCGCCTTGCATACGCCCGAGATTAGTGGCCTGCTTGATGGCAAGCTGATAGCGAACGGAACCGTCGCAGACGGCAATTGGACGGTCGATGTCGAACGCGCCAATGTCAACGGCACGGTACGCGACTTCCCATTCGAACTGGAAGCGAAGTTCGCCAAAGGGCTGGACGACTTGTGGACAGTCGAATCGGTCAATCTCGATAACAGCAAAAACCGGATTCGCGCCAACGGCACCGTCGGCGAACAATGGCAACTCGCGATCAGGACCGATTTGCCGGAGCTGCAGAATCTGACGCCCGATCTGGCCGGTGGTTTCAATGCCGACATCGATATCGACGGCCCGCTGAAAACCCCATCGATCAATCTTGATGCAACATCGCAGGTGATCAAGTTCAAAGACGTGCTGATCACAGGCATTCGCATGCAGGCCGATGTCTCGGAGCTGTTTGAAAGCGATAGTGAGGTTTCACTTGCACTAGGCCAGTTACAAATAGGCCAACAAACGCTCAGCAACACGCGACTGGATCTAAGCGGCGCTCGGGAAGATCATGCGATCAAATTCTTTACAGACGGCCCGCAACAGACCGCCATAACACTCGACGCCATCGGTGGGCTCAGTGAACGTTTTGACTGGCTAGGCTCGCTACAATCCGTGAAACTTGAAGTTCCTGCACACAACATCGTTCTCGAGCAACCGACCGCACTTGAATGGATGATGGACAACAAACAGTTCGCCGTCGACACACATTGCTGGCGAACCGAAGAGACCAGCCTTTGCCTTGAAAACAAAGTACTTGCCCTGCCCCAAGGTAGCGCTGTTGTGACATTAAACACCTATCCGCTGGAACGATTGAATCCGTTCCTGCCAGCCGAATCAACTTTGCAGGGCATGCTAAACACCGATGCAACCATTGTCTGGGGTGATGATCAACCCGGTGGTTTTTCAGTCACCAGCAGTACCCGGATAAACGCTGGTGGTTTTGAAGTGGTTGACCCCAACGACAATCTGATCAGCTTTAGCTATGACGACCTTATGCTAGACACCCAGTTTGATCCAAGCGATCTCAAAGCGAAACTCAAATTGACATCGGAGGCACTCGGTAGCGCCGATATAAACTTGCAAATGGATCCCGCAAGTGAAGAAAAACCGATATCCGGCTTCGTCAAACTCGAAGGCTTTGACATCGGTGTTGCCAAAGCCTTTCTGCCAGAATTCGACGAGATCGACGGCACCCTGGTTGCCAATGGTATCTTGTCCGGTCGATTGACTAATCCGCGCTTTGATGGACGCGTGGTTTTGAGCGAGCCCGTTGTACGATCACCGACGCTACCCTTGCCTCTTACCGGTGGAACCATAACGGCGGATGTATTCGGCAAACGCGCAACACTAGCGGGCGTCGTTAACAGTGGCGATGGTGACATCAAGATTGCCGGCGATGTCAATTGGCAACGCACGGAAGACTGGCTCGCCAAGCTCACCCTGACCGGCAATGACCTGACCATCGCACAAGATCCTGTTCAAAGCGCTACGGTCAATCATGTCGTGAACGTGCAAGCGAAACCCGGATCAGTGCGTATCGATGGCGACATCGATATCCCCTATGCCGATATCGACGTGCTGGAGCTACCAAAAGGTGCGGTAACCCTGTCAGACGATGTTGTCATCATTGAAGATGAACAAGAAAAGCAAGAACAAAAAGCGGCAGAAGCCGCCAGCGATACGCTACTGCGCGTTGATCTGAATGTCTCACTGGGTGACAAGGTAAATCTTGCCGCCTACGGACTCGATGCCGAATTGAAAGGCGATATGTCGCTCAGCATCCGCGGCTCGAACCCACCTCAGCTCGGTGGCGAAATCGAAGTGGTTGATGGCATATACAAACAATATGGTCAAGATCTCAGGGCTGACGGTTCGGTACTTTTCGTGGGTCCCGTCAATCAGTCGCGGCTGTCTATCGACGCGGTGCGTGAAATCGACACCGAGAGCCCGGAACGTGTTGCCGGCCTACGCATCAAGGGCACTGTCGAGAAACCGGTTATCACTCTTTTTACTGACCCTTCTGACAAAAGCGAAGATTCGATACTGTCTTACATCGTCCTCGGCCGCGATATCAACGAAACCAGCGATGAGGAAGCCAATCTGCTCGCTACCGCCGCGCTGGCTTTGACCGTCAAAGGCGGCAAAACGCTTACCAGCGGCATTGCCAAAACACTTGGCGTTGACGAGTTCGATCTTGAAACACGCGGACGTGGCGAGAACACTGAGATTGTCGTCAGTGGCCGCCTGAACGATCGACTGTTACTGCGCTATGGACGAAGCGTGTTCCAGACGCAAAATACCTTGTACGTGCGCTATGACCTGACCAAGAAACTTTTCCTTGAAGCAGCCCAAGGGGCGGAAAGCGCAGTTGACCTGTTCTATGCGTTTTCGTTCTGACGGTTTCCTGCCGGTGGCTTTCGTTTAAGCCGAGAGCCATAAAACATCCAGAACGTGGGACAGGTAGACTGTCGCCATGACAAATGACATCGATTTCCAGTACATCGACACCGTCGAGGCACTCGAGGCTTTCTGTGCTTCATTACAGAAAAAACCGTACATCGCCATCGACACGGAATTCCTGCGCGAACGCACCTATCGACCCGAGCTTTGTCTGGTACAGATCAAACACGCATCGATGCTCGCCTGTATCGACACCATGGCTATCAAGGATCTGTCGTCGCTGACTGATCTGCTGCTTAATACATCGGTGACCAAGGTGTTTCATGCCGCCTCTCAAGATCAGGAAATTTTTTATCAGCTGAGCCGCAAGGTACCGACACCCTTGTTTGATACGCAAATCGCTGCGCCTCTACTTGGTTATAACGAACAGATCGGCTACGGCAACCTCGTCAAGGAGCACCTGGGGGTGGAGTTGGCCAAATCACATACACGCGCAGACTGGACGCGACGTCCGCTCCCTGAAGCGCAGATCAGTTATGCGCTGGATGATGTCATCTATCTCGAACAGCTCTACCTGGATTTTCACGCAAAGCTCGAATCTCTCGGACGACTGGACTGGTTAAGACCCGAATTCGCCGAATGGGAGAAGCCCGAGCGTTATGAGCAACCCGCTGGCGAGCGCTGGAAAAAGATCCGCAATATTCAACGTTACAAAGGCCCAGCCTTGTCAGTGATTCAAAAGCTGGCGGAGTGGCGTGAATTAAAAGCGCGTGAACTGAACCTGCCACGCAACTGGCTGATGAAAGATGACGTACTGTTATCTCTCGCACAACAGTT
>CAYUZB010000057.1:0-16146 GCA_964449565.1 uncultured Granulosicoccaceae bacterium
CTCAATCACGCAGTACGCCAGCACAATTGGCATGCGCGGATGTCACATCCCAATTACCATCGCGTGTACACGCGCTCTCATAAGCACGATGGACGCGAAAACGTCCGCTATTGGCGCGCCCATCATCAAGCTTGATATCGAGCTGTGACAAAATGCTCACTGGAATCTGATTGCCAGTGAAGATCTCATGCGCAGGATCTTGTGTATCAGCCGCTTGTGCGCTGTAGCTGATCTTGTAATAGCCGTTGTAGGGATTTTTCGGACAGGTGCCGGGACCACACTCGACATCGGTCGCGGTACCAATAGCAGTTTGCGCACCATCAAAATTGCCATTGATAAAACCCGCCAAGGCCAGCTGCTGCCAGACACCCGCACGTTCCTGACTCCCATCTACACGCCCGTTACCATTACCCGGCAAGGCAGCACTATCGATTTGAGTACTGGCATTGGGAAAGTCACCAGGAACTGAACGGTAACGTTCTTGGAACGAGTACCAGGCAGTGCGTATGCCTGACACTTCTGAAGTCAGCGAACGAACTCGCGCACTGTCAATAAGTGCCTGCCCCTTGAACACACCACCCAAAATCAAACCAATGATGACTAAAACGATGGCTATCTCGACCAGGGTAAAACCCCGAGTTTTTCCAGCCATTTGTCTCCCGATCGTTTGATTCGGTCGGCAAGCAGTCCGACTGACAGATTCGGTCACGTTATGCTTACGGTTAGACATCGGTCACGGCCACTCAGAGTCAATCACGAATACAGAATAAACAAGCCAGTAATACGGATCAAGCGATCATCGCGGAACTACTGGCAAGGAATCCAGCGAGGGATCTTGCTAAAAAGGTGCACTTCGAGGTACCCGTGGAAACGGGATCGCGTCGCGTACATTTTCCATTCCGGTAACATAATTCAACACGCGCTCGAATCCCATCCCGAAACCTGCGTGCGGTGCAGTTCCATAGCGACGCAGATCGCGATACCACGCTAGCTCCTCAGTCAAGCCTTGCTCAGCAAGACGCGCATCCAGCACATCAAGCCGCTCTTCACGTTGACTGCCACCAATAATTTCACCGATACCAGGTGCAAGCACATCCATTGCGGCAACCGTTTTTTCATCGTCATTGAGACGCATGTAAAAGGCTTTGATCTCCTTGGGGTAATTCATCAACACGACCGGCCGCCCAACATGTTCTTCAGCAAGCCAACGTTCGTGTTCCGATTGCAGATCCACGCCCCATTTGACCGGGAACTCGAAAGACTTGCCACAACCTTCGAGCAGTTTGATGGCATCGGTGTAATCCATGCGCTCAAAGCTTGCATCGGCGAGTGACTCAAGACGTTTGATGGCATCCTTGTCAATGCGTTGCGCGAAAAAAGCCATGTCATCACCGCGCTCATCAAGCACCGCCCGAAACAGATACTTTAAAAAATCTTCAGCGAGATCGGCATTGTCATCAAGATCGGCAAACGCCACTTCCGGCTCAACCATCCAGAACTCGGCAAGATGCCTGCTCGTATTGGAATTCTCGGCCCGAAAAGTCGGACCGAAGGTGTAGACCTTGGAAAGCGCCAGCGCGTAACTCTCGGCATTCAGCTGGCCGGACACCGTCAGGAAAGCTTCTTCACCGAAGAAGTCCTTGTCAAAATCAGCCTTGCCTGTATCGGTGCGCGGTGGGTTGACGCTATCAAGTGTGCTGACACGAAACAACTCACCAGCACCTTCGCAATCACTGGTGGTGATCAAGGGGGTATTCACCCAATGAAAATGTCGTTCATGAAAGTAGCGATGTATCGATGATGACAAGGTACTGCGTACTCGACTGATCGCACCAAAGGCATTGGTTCGAGGACGCAAATGTGCAACTTGACGCAAGTACTCGAACGTATGACGTTTCTTGGCGATCGGGTACTGTTCAGGATCATCGACGTCACCGACAATGCTGACCGCTGTCGCTTGTACTTCCACCCGTTGCCCCTTGCCCTCAGACGGAACCAGCGTGCCTGTTATTTCAACAGCAAAGCCTGCCGAAATCGTCAACACCTCACTTGTGTAATTGGACAAGGCTTGATCAACAATCACCTGCATGGCATCAAAGCACGAGCCATCATAGACATTCAGGAATGACAAACCAGCCTTTGAATCACGCCGACTACGCGCCCAACCGCTAAAGGTCACACTCTGTCCGGTAGGTTCAGTGTTCAACAGGTCAACAATCATCATGCTCATGCAGGAATACTCGAATGGGTACTGATAAGGGTATCGCCGGTAGAGGCTAGTTGCGTAACCAACGCGGAAAAACTGTCCCAGACATCACCCGCTGCCTGACCTTTGATCTGTCGGTCCAGAGTGGTACACGCTGACAACATATGCAGCCATGCGACAGCGTCGTGTCGGGCAACGGCCTTTTTCAAGGGCGCCGCCCGATTCTGCCAGACTCCAGCAGCTTTCAAGGCACGATCGATTGCAACACCTTCCGCGGTCGCTTCTGCAACACGGGTAGCGGCGCGAATCTCCTGTGACAGTGACCACAGGATCAACACCTCGGCAACGGCTTCTTCGCGCAAGCCGGCCAGCACTCGCAGTGCGCGTTGCGGTTGACCTTCCAGGGCCGCTAGTGACAGATCGCCGATTGAATAACGCGCACTGTCTGCAACCACTGCCAGCACCTCATCGGCAGACACGGTACCCGAGGGATGCAACAGCGCGAGGCGTTGCACTTCCTGCTCAGCCGCGAGCATATTTCCCTCGACACGCTCGGCGATCATCGACAGCGCTTCAGGTGATGCCTGTAAACCACGACGCGCCAGTCTGTCAGCCAGCCACTTCGGCAGCTGATGACTCGGAACCGGATACAGAGCCATGGTCACACCCACCTTGTCGATTGCCTTGAACCAGGCACTCGAGCTGCCGCCGCGATCAAGTTTGGCACTGGTGATCAGCAGAAAAACGTCATCTGGGGGATTGGCGCAATATTGCTTGAGCACCTCACTGCCGACGCGCCCGGGCTTACCAGTCATCAGGCGCAATTCGATCAGGCGTTTTTCGGCAAACAGCGACAGACTATCAGCCGACTCGCGAAACTGTGCCCAATCCGCATCTTCATTGGCAAAGATGACTTCCCGCTCGTCAAAGCCCGCCTCGCGTGCAAACGCTCTGAGGCGATCACCGATCTCCATACTCTGCAATGGTTCATCGCCGTGCAGCAAATAAACAGGCGCAGCACCTCGGGATAAATGAGCATCAAGCTTGTCCGGGTAAAGTTTCATCGCGGCATCGTCATCGTGAGCGTGTAGCATACCCAATCCGTGCACGGTATCCAGACCGTACTCCGTTTATCTTTGGAAGAAATCTCAAGAAGTTACCATGTCAGAATTCGCCCACACTGACTTCGAAAGCCCGCCCAGGGACCCGCTATTCGCGCTCGGCAGGGCGATCCTGTTCGAGATGGATCCGGAGCGCGCCCACGATCTGGCCCTGTGCGCGTTGTCACGCGCTGTGATTCAAAACTGGGTGACGCGGCGTTATCACACAGAATCAACATCCGTCACTTGCCTCGGACTCGAATTCAGCAATCGCATCGGACTGGCAGCCGGCCTCGACAAGAACGCGGATTACATGGATGCACTCGGCGCCTTTGGTTTTGGTCACATTGAAGTTGGCACGGTCACGCCCCGCCCTCAGGCAGGCAACCCGCGGCCGCGCCTCTTCCGACTGCCACAACACGCCGCCCTGATCAATCGCATGGGATTCAACAACAAAGGCGTTGATCATCTGGTGCAACAAGTGTCGAAGCGCCAGTATCAGGGCAAGCTCGGCATCAATATTGGCAAGAACGCGACCACGGATCTGAGCGCGGCCGAACACGACTACCTGTATTGTCTGGAGCGCGTGTATCCTCATGCCGACTATGTCACGGTAAACATATCATCGCCCAATACAAAGGGCCTTCGTGACCTGCAACATGGAGAACACCTGACGCGACTGCTGTCGGCATTGAAAAACACCCAGTCCAGACTCGCCACCGAGCACGATAAAACCGTGCCGATAGCGGTCAAGATTGCACCCGATATGACCAGCGACGAACTGTCCGAATTCTGCGACACCTGTATTGCCCACGAAATCGATGCCATCATCACCGGTAATACCACGCAATCCAGAACACCCGTCAGCAAACATATCTACGCACGCGAAGCTGGTGGCCTCAGTGGTGCGCCACTTGCATCACTTGCGGACAGCACACTTGAACACACGGTGAACCGAGTACAGGGAAAGTTACCCATTTTTGGTGTTGGCGGGGTTAGTTCAGGCAACGCCGCACAACGCAAGCTGACACTCGGCGCATCACTCGTACAGATTTATTCTGGTTTGATCTATCACGGTCCGGCATTAGTCCGGGATTGTATAAAGGCAACGCAATGACACAATTTGATGTATTTAACGGCGACGCGGATGGCATTTGTTCGCTGCATCAGTTACGCCTCGCCAATCCTCGCGAAAGTGTCCTGATCACAGGTGTCAAACGTGACATCTCGCTGGTCAAACACGTGCGGGCCGAGGCAGGTGATTCGGTGACCATCCTTGATATCTCAATGGAGAAAAATCACGCGGATCTTCTCAAGGTGCTGTCCGATGGCGCACAGTGCGAGTACTTCGACCACCATTTCCCCGGGGAAATACCCGAACACACCGCACTACAAACGCATATCGATACCGCCGCGGAAACCTGTACCGGTCTTATCGTCAACAAGCATCTTGATGGTCAGCATCTGCCGTGGGCAGTAACCGCCGCATTTGGCGATAATCTGGATGTAGCAGCAAGGGATGCAGCGGCACCTCTGAAGCTGACCAACACCGAAATCGCACAGCTGAAAACACTCGGCATTTTGCTCAACTACAACGGCTATGGTGCATCAATCGAAGATCTGTTTTTCCCACCCGCCAATCTGTACTTGCGAGTCAAACCGTATACCAGCCCGTTTGACTTCATCGAAAAAGATGATGCCTACAAGACGCTCGATGAAGGCTATCGGCATGATCGTGAACGTGTGGAAGCCATCAATGCTGAAACAACAAACGATGTCTTCGCTTTGTATATCCTGCCCAACGATCCGTTCGCGCGGCGTATCAGCGGTGTCTATGCCAATGAGTTGGCTCGCGCCAATCCCGACCGAGCTCATGCCCTGTTGAGCGAACTCGAAGGCGGGGTTTATCAGGTCAGTTTGCGCGCACCGTTAAACAACCGTGAAGGTGCCGATGATGTCTGTCGTCAGTTCGACACCGGTGGTGGTCGCAAGGCAGCCGCGGGCGTGAACCGCCTGCCAGAGAGCGAAATAGAACGCTTTCGATCCGTGATGATGGAGCGCTACGGCTAGCCTTCCAACAGCTCGCCAATGTGTCGTTCAAGGCTCTTGAAATTATGCTTTGAAGCGCCTTTGGATTTAACATGCGCTCTTAGTCGATCCCTCGCTGCCAATAACGCCTGCAATTCTTCATCGCTGTATCCCGTTGTTGTGTAGAAATGTGCCAGGGCGACATACAAATTCATTTGAACAAACGGCGAAATCTCATCCATGCGGGCGCTAAGCACATTCTTTACCGTCTCAATGGCCTTACGCGGATTGTCTGACCGGAACTCTAACCTGGCAAGGTCGTGCGATGCATTGGCGATCGGATCAGCAGGCAAGCAGTTACTACATTGATCTATCGGGCTTTCAAAATAAAAGTAATTACTGACAAAGTGCTTATTGATCTGTCTTCGTACCGTTGATTCCATACCGCTATCCATAAGTTGTAAACACTTCGCGACCAGATTCTGATCATTCGGATTTCTCGCCACAGCCACATAACAGGCCTTATAAAACTCTCGCTGGTTTTTCCTGAGCTTGGACTCTTTGATACAACAGCGTTTTTTTGAACGCCACAACTGAGATACCTCTTCAGCACTGGACAACTCAACCAGTTTTATCGAATCAATCCATTCCGGTGCTGGCAGGGACGTTTCCACATCAACTGAGTGGTCCGCACAAGCAGCCAAAAGGCTGAGCGCAAACAACAGCCGACAAAACTGCAGGAGGTCTCGACAAACCCTTGAAAGAAACAGCCTCATGCTAAAGCCGCATCAAGCCGCGAACATGTGCTGTTGCACTGCGCGCTAACGCAGGCAAGGCATAGCCGCCTTCAAGCATGGACACCAGACGACCGCCGGCGTGTTTGTCGGCCAGCTCCATCAATTTGCTCGTCACCCAGGCGTAGTCAGCATCTTGCAGGGCGAGACCTGCCAATGGATCTTCAAGGTGGGCATCGAATCCTGCGCTGACAAAAACCATATCGGGTGCAAATGCATCGAGCGCGGGTAACCAATGATCGGTGATCGCAGCACGAAAGTCCGCACTGCCCGTACCCGCAGCGAGGGGAACATTGACACGCTGAAGCTTCACATTGTCCCGATAGCCACCCGGATACAAGGGATGCTGAAAGGAGGAGCAGAACAGGATTTTTTCATCACCGTCAACGATGTCTTCCGTGCCATTGCCATGATGCACATCGAAATCAACAATTGCCACGCGCTCTAGCCCATATTGTTTGATGGCATGACGGGCAGCGATGGCGATACTGCCAAAAAAACAGAAACCCATCGCTTGAATCTTCTCAGCGTGATGACCCGGTGGTCGTACCAGACAAAACGCATTGTCGACAGTCTTGTTCATGACAAGATCAACCGCTTGTACGCCTGCTCCAGCTGCACACAAACTCGCCTCCAGGGTGTGCGGGTTCATAGCGGTGTCGGCATCCAGTTCCACCCAGCCCGTGCTCGGTGCCTGCTTGTGGATAAAATCGATATAGGCTTCACTGTGAGCGAGCAACAAATGTGACCAATCAGCAGGTGTTGCATCTTCGTGACGCAAATGGTCGTAAACATCCTGTTTTTTCAATTGATCATTGATGGCATCAATGCGTTGTGGGCATTCAGGATGACCTGGACTGATCTCATGCAGCACACAGGCACGATGGCTTATCAATACGGTAGACATGGAGCTGGATGTTACCATCGAATCCATGTCTACCCTGCATCTGTCACGACTCCTCAATCCTCGCTCCATTGTCGTGATCGGAGCGAGTACACGCGAGACGTCAGCCGGACTTGACGTTGTGCGAAACCTGCTTCAAGGCAATTACCAGGGCAAACTCTTTCTCGTCAATCCCCGCTACCAAAACGTTCTCGGCGAACCCTGCTATCCATCCTTGAAAGCCTTGCCGGAGACACCAGACCTTGCATTGATTCTGACTCCTGCACGACTACTCAAGCGAACGCTGGTCCAATGTGCACGTCGCGGCACCAAGGTCGCAATCGTCATGTCGGGAGCCGACAATGCAGCTTACATGCATCACTATGCGCAGCGGCTGGGTCTACGTATCCTGGGCCCCTACTGTGCAGGTTTGATTCGACCACATCTCGGCATCAATGCAAGCTACAACGTCAACCGAATTGCCAAAGGTTCGCTGGCGATCGTCAGCCAGTCAGCATCACTCAGTGGCGCCATGCTCGACTGGGCAGAGACAAGTGGTGTCGGCTTCTCAGCCTTGCTATCCACGGGTAGCGATACCGATATCACACTGGCAGATCTACTGGATTTACTCGCCGAGGATTACCAGACGCGAGCGGTCATCGTCTATCTCGATACGGTCAACAGTACACGCTCCTTGTTGAGCGCCTTGAGCGCGACTGCGCGTATCAAACCGGTCGTGTTGATGAAGTCGACTCAGGCTGGTGCCCGCTATTGCGATGCATTGACCCGCACTGGACATGTGCATTCATCAGACCATGTCTTTCAAGCAGCATTAAGTCGGGCAGGAGTTGTCCGTATCAGAACGTTCAGCAACCTGTTCTCGGCGGCCAAAATGCTGGCATCCGGCATGCGTACCAAAGGTGATCGCGTAGCCATAGTCAGCAATGGTGCCGCTCCGGCCATGCTCGCATTCGAGCGCATCGAACTCAAAGGCTTCTCGACTCCGCAATTTCGCGGGGAAGCCTTGCAAGCCATGAAACGCGACATGGAAAAAGGCAGCCACGAATATCTACAAGGCAACAATCCGTTTGTGCTGCGCAGCCCCGCGCGTCTGCTCAAGCACTATCGCGATGTGATCGATTCCTTGCGTCGTTCAGATGAAGTGGACGCAATCTTGGTGTTGTTTGTGCCGGATTCACGCAATGACGCGACACTTGTCGCCGAAGCATTGATCGACTGTTTGCCCTCAAGCAAACCAATCCTGGTCTGCTTCATGGGTGACGCCAGCGTTGCAAAGGCGCGAGAGCTTTTGAGTAGCGCGGGTGTCGCACACTTTCGTACCCCAGAAGCCGCGGCCGATAGCTTTGACTTCCTACATCGCTACTATGTCAGTCAACAACAGCTTCTGCAATTACCTGATCCAAGTTCAGGCGAGATAGAGACACAAATTTCACAGGCTCGCGAGCTGATAGTTCGTGCAATGGCAAAGGGGGTACGAGTGCTCGGCCCACAACTGACACAGAAACTGCTGTCGTTATTCGGCATGGAAACCTTGAAATCCCGTCGGGCTACTACTCTCGAAAAAGCCATCGAAGCGGCGCAACAAATCGGCTTTCCTGTTGCCATGAAACTGGTATCACCGAATATTTCATACAAGGCTTCAGTGGTGAGTACGCAATTGTCCATCATGGATACTCAAGGGGTACACGAGGCCTGGAACATGATCGAACAAGCCCTCAAGCGTAAACGCCCTGATGCGCAATTTCGCGGTGTACTTGTCGAAGAGATGCACCAGCCGAAGAATCGTCGCGATCTTGCCATTGGTATTTCACGCGATGCCACATTTGGACCCGTGCTGAATGTCGGCATTGGTGGTGATCTGACACCTCTTCTGTTACGTCGAACCTCACAATTGCCACCGTTAAACGATTTCCTCATTGATGAGCTTCTGTCTACACCAGTACTGCGTAGTTACTTTGGTGAATTTCGTCATAACGAAGCGCTGGATATGAAGCGGGTTGCCAAGTTATTGCGCCAGTTATCGGAGCTAAGCACCGAACTACCCGAAGTATTCACATTGGATATGAACCCGGTGAGAATCAGCAAAGACCGAATTGTTGCAGTGGATGTTCAAGTCGTTCTGGAGAAACCCTTTTCGAGAAAGCGTTATTCACACCTGGCCATCCATCCCTATCCCGCGCAGTGGATTCGCACGGTCACACTCAAAAACAAAACCAACATAAAGCTACGCCCTATTCGCCCGGAAGATGCCAAATCCATTCAGGCATTGGTCAGAGGCATGTCTGCTGAATCCCGGTTTTATCGCTTCATGCATGCGATCAGCGAGTTGACACCGCAAATGACCGCGCAATTTACCAAGTTGGACTACGACCGACAAATGGCATTTGTCGCCGACGCTGAAAACCATGCTGAGGGTATCGTTGGCGTCAGTCGTTATATCATGAGTTCAGACAAGACCACGGGGGAATTTGCCGTGTCGCTCAGCGATGACTGGCAGGAACAAGGACTCGCGAAACAACTGATGAGCGTTCTGATCGAACATGCCCGATATCAAGGTCTATCCTCAATCCATGGTGACGTGCTGCGCACCAATAGCGCCATGCGGAAACTGATGAAGGCCATGGAATTCAAGGCGCATAAAAATCCGGACGATCCTGAAACGATGATTTTTGAATATCAACTCGAAGAACCTGAATGAGGCCAACACTCCAATCAATCACTCTGGACGTCGATGGCATGACGGTAACGGGTATTCGCCAGTTCGTGAAAGAGGCCCAGTCACAGCCTAGATTGCTCTGTTTGCACGGCTGGCTGGACAACGCAAACAGCTTTGTCCCCATGATGCCTTTTCTGCCAGCCTTCGATCTGATTGCCGTAGACCTACCCGGTCATGGTTATAGTGATCCACTGACCAAGGGCTATCAACAAGCCGAAGTCATGGTGCATGTCGTCAAGATCATGCAAGCACTCGACTGGAATGACTGTCATCTGATAGGGCACTCCATGGGCGGTTGCATTGCCCCCTTGATTGCCGTGGCAACACCCGAGCGCATCAGCTCACTGACACTTATCGAGGCCGCGGGGCCACTAAGCGAAAAGGCTGAAGCCTTGCCCGAACGGCTTGGACGAGCCTTGCACGATAGACTGACACCCGAGAAGTACGCATCACGCACATTCGCCAACAAGGAAGAGGCTGTCGCCGCACGTCTAAAGGTTGCGAAGATGCACACAGCATCAGCTAAACTGATCATTGACCGACAAGTAATTGAGGGCGGAGACGGACTGCGTTGGCGGTTCGACCCGGCGCTGCGTATGGCATCCTATCAATACCAAACCGAAGAACAAGTCCACGCTATTCTGTCAGCAATCAGCTGCCCGACACTGAGTATTGTGGCAAACCAGGGGTATCTTGCAACAAGAAGCGAAACCGCTGAGCGACTTGGACAAATCCGTCATCACACAACGGTATCACTGACAGGGTACCACCACGTGCACATGGATACACCTGAGCCAGTTGCTGCAGCTATCAATCAATTTCTTGGAACGACACCAGCTTTGGGTGGCTAAGACGATGAAAGACAACAAATCATTAACTCCCACGACACTACTTGCATCGCCAACCGGACGATTGCTTACAGGCCTTGCACTGGCCACCTCTTTGTGGTCCTGCACGGCGGCCCAGCCGCAACCTTACGAAGCAAGGGATAACATCGGGATTATCCCGAGCGACCTGATCATTGGAAAATGGCAATCGACACCACTCAATGCGCCGAGCGATGCGCCGAGTTCAATGACCATTATTGAATATCGTTCTGACGGCATGCTGCGGGGTTCCATCCAGACACCACCTAACAAAACCACTGGCGCCCCTGCACTGCGTTTGGATCTGACCGGCAACTGGCAAGCTGACGGCGAATGGCTCAGACACACTGACATCGTATTCAATGCTGTTGGCGACAGTGCTTACGCTCGGCAATACAACGCGGTGCTGAACTCCTCAGGCCAGGAGTTTGGGAATGTGACCAATGTGCTCGAGTTGGACGAGCACAGGATGATCACCATCAGCAAGGACGGACGAGCAACACTTTATGTTCGGCAATAAAAAAGAGCGGCCTTAGCCGCTCTTTTCCGGTACATCCATTTTGCGGTACATCCAATCGAGGCATTACTCACCTCACACGCAATACTATTCGGCTGAACTTACCTGAGTCGCAACATCTGGAAAGATGATTTCGACACGGCGGTTTTCCTGACGCCCCACTGCCGTATTGTTACTGGCAACAGGCAGAGTCATACCGAATCCTTCTGTCGTGATGCGAGCTGGGCTGATACCACGAGCAACCAATGCAGAACGAACTGCGAATGCACGATCGCGCGACAGACCCATGTTGTAATCGGGATCGCCGATGTTGTCAGTATGGCCTTCAATAACAGCCTGACGCTCAGGATATTTATCCATGAATGCCGCGACGTTATCGATGTTACGCATCGCACCCGCCTTCAGGCTTGATTCATTGATATCAAACAAGACATCACCCAACGTCAGTACGATGCCACGCTCGGTGTTTTTCGCTTCGAGCTCTGCCATCTGACGCTTGAGCTCTTCAGCTTCTGCTGCTGCTTGCTGCAACTTGGCTTCACGGGCTTGCGCTTCTTCAGCGGCTTTTGCCAACTGAGCTTCACGGATATTCAATGTAACGTCGCGACGCTCTAGCTCCATCTTTTCCAAAGCACGGTTTGACTCGTTGCTCTCGGCAATCAACTCGGCAATACGAACGCGTTGACTGGTCAGATAGGCGTAGTGATCAATACGCCAGAGATCGTCTTCCTTCTTCCAGCGACTCTCAGCAAGCTTCAACGCTTCATGTGCCTGATCAAGCTCCTCTGGGGCATGACGGGCAACAACTTCATCCTGGCTGGCGCGGCTGTAGGCCGCACGGGCTTCTTCCAGAGATTCCACTTTCTTCGGTGCTCCACCGCAGGCTGTCAACGAGGCGGCAACAATACCCGCTGTCAGCATCGGCGTTAGTTTTAATTTGTTCATGTTTACACTATCTCCCCAATTCGATGCGATGGATTTATTGGCCGCTGGTACGTACGGATTCGGTACGTATCAATTCGATATTCTTCCTGGCTTCTTCAAGAGCCAGGCGCGATTTCTCGGCCTCCGCCTTGGCACGCGCGTAATCTGCATCCACGGCTGCTTCGTTGGTCAGGTGAAACGCTTTCTTGAATTGCTCACGCTTCGCGGCAAGGTCTGCCTGCTCCTTCTTTTCATAAGCCTCTCGCAGCTCGATGGGCGCATGCTCACCAGCACCAGCAACTTCAGCGTTTTGTAACGCTGCATCGGCCAAGGCGAGCTCGGAAACGGGACGGGGTGCTTTACTGCCACAAGCGCTCAGACCGACAACGAGTGCCAGAGCCAGACTTGCGCGAAAAATGGATTTGATCATATTGAATAACTCTCGAAGTACCTGATGCACATAACGGCACCAATTCCGAGGAGCTAAGTGATACAAGGTTACCAATTCAACACTTTGTGCTGTAACGGAACCAGATCACATTTGAGGCTCGTATTTCGACCAATTCTCGCCACCGGCGTGAGAATTTCCCTGCGTCTCCACTCACTACAATCGACAGTCTCAGAATCCGGCAGAAAACCTGCTAGCAAGAAAAGATTCCGGCAGCAGCGCGCCGGCTGGATTTTCACGGGGTACAATCCGTCGGTGAACAATCAACCGCGTGTTATCAATTTCGACGACGTCATCGAACTATGCGGTTCGGTGGCAACATCTCGTGGACAGGTCTACAAGGCGAGCAATGCGGTTATCGAGCTGGACTGGATGGCCGATGCGCAGGTGCTGTACGCCACGGTGCAAGGTAAGCAATCAGAGCCTTACCACTTACGAATCACCCTCGCTGCTCATCGCTTCGACGGCGAGTGTTCGTGTCCTGTCCATTACAATTGCAAACATGTCGCTGCGGCTCTGCTGAGCTGGATAGACCAACAAACCGCAACACCGTCAGCGGATGATCAGGCACTGCGCGCGGTCAATCGATGGTTGCAGCGGGTGGTCGACCATGGACGGCAGGCGGTCCCCAGTCACGAACACCACGAGCCTGGCGAACCGCTGCTGTTCTATCAGCTGGATCACACCTCCCTGACCCAGCTTCAGTCAGGCGTCACCCTTCAGGTATTGCAAAGCCGACTGCTCAAACGTGGCGGCTATGGCAAGGAGACTCCCTACCGATATAACAGTCATTATTACCATCCGGACTGGGTGCTGCAAAGTGATCGCGCCATTCTCGAGCTGGCAACTGGCAAGCAAAGTGACTTCAGCTACCGCGTGCTCACGATCGAGGGCGACATCGGGCACCTGCTCATGAACAAACTACTGGAAACCCGCCGCTGTTTCTGGGGTTCCGACCGCGACCAACCCTTGACTCGCGGTCAGAATCGTTCAATGTCTTTCGACTGGACACTGAACGACAATCACGACTATGAATTGACGTCTACCATCGACGATGTCGAGCATTGGGCATTGGTTCCGAGCGACCCCCCTTGGTATATCGATACCTCGACGCAAACCGCCGCGCAGCTTGATCATGTGCCACCGATTGGCTTGTTGAGCCAATTCGTTGAAGCGCCACCACTGCCGCAGGCGCACGCACAGGCGGTCAGCAACTACCTCGCTTCCCGCTTGCCAGATACACGACTGCCACTGCCAGAAGAGCCCGACTTTGTCCGCATCAGCGAAGCGCCACAACCGGTGCTACTTCTACAGTCAAAAGACGACAGTGCCGACATTCGCGATTTCTACGCCTCCATCCGGTTTCGCTACGCGGAATATCTGCTGCCGTTTGATGGTATGGAAGCCGAAGACACACTCGAAGGCAAAACCAACGACGGCAAATCCCTTGTACTCAAACGAGATCTTGTCGCCGAGAGTCGCTATGCGGTGGACTTTGGCAAGCGCTTTCCCGATTACGAATCCGCCATTAACAATGACAAGGATTTCTACTCCCGCGCTGACCGTCAGCCCAAAGCCAAGGATGTGCAAAACATCGCTCACGCCTGGCGACACCTGCTGGATCAAAAGGACGACCTATCCAATGCAGGGTGGACGCTACAAATTCGCGAGCCCTTCGACTTGTCCTTCCAGTCCGTGACCCATATCGAAGCAACCGTCAGTGAAACCACATCCAACTGGTTCGATATGTCGCTCAAGCTCACTCACGGAGATCAAACCTTTGATTTACTACCACTGGTGATTGACTGGTTACAAGGTGATTCACGTGACTCCTCCATCCTGCTGCAGGCAGATGACGGACAATGGTTGGAAGTTGCACCAGAGCTGGTCAAGCCAGTCGCTGATACTCTTCTCGAACTTTATGACGAACCAGGCAGCAGTGATCAACTACGTCTGCCAAAGCAACGCGCCAACACGCTGGAAGAATTGGATATCCAGTGGCAGCAACAAGGCATTCATGTCGCCTGGCACAACGCAGAACGGATGTTTGACATTGGCGAGCGCCTGAAGAACTTCGACGGCATCACTCAGGTTTTAATACCCAACAGCGTGCAGGCATCTTTACGCCCGTATCAACGCGATGGCGTTTCCTGGCTGGGTTTTCTCGCTGAATACGGTTTCAACGGCATTCTTGCTGACGATATGGGACTGGGCAAAACCTTACAAACTCTCGCCCACTTGCAAGCGGAACGCGATATGGGTCGACTCAACGATCCAACCTTGATCATCGCACCGACCAGCGTTCTGGGGAACTGGCAACGCGAAGCGGCGAAATTCACTCCGGGACTACAAACACTTGTGTGGCACGGCACCCAACGCAAGAGCCGTGACCTTGAATTTTCCATGGCCGATATAGTGATCACCAGCTACGCCTTGGTAACGCGAGATATCGAACTACTGTCGGCACAGAACTTCGGCTGTGTTGTACTCGACGAGGCGCAGGCCATCAAGAACCCGACAGCAAAAGTGACGCAGGCGGTCAAGACCTTACCGATCGACCGTCGCATTTGCCTGACGGGAACACCACTTGAAAATCACCTGGGCGAACTCTGGTCACAGTTTGATTTCCTGATGCCAGGCTTTCTCGGTTCGCGCAAGCACTTCAATCGCTATTACCGAACACCTATCGAAAATCACGGACATGTGGCTCGACAGGACCAGCTAACTGCGCGTATTTCGCCCTTCCTGATGCGTCGACGCAAGGAAGAAGTCGCTACCGAATTGCCACCGAAAACAGAAATCATCAAGGAAGTGACGCTGGATCCGGAACAGGCACGACTATACGAGAGTATTCGCGTCAGTATGGAACACCGAGTACGCGCGCTGCTCGCCGAACGCGGTCTGGCACGCAGCCATATCGAAATGCTCGATGCACTGCTAAAACTGAGACAAACCTGTTGCCATCCATCACTGGTCAAACTTGACAGCGCCCAAGGGGTTACCGCATCTGCCAAAACCGATATGCTGCTGGATATGCTGGATGAATTGATCGATGAGGGAAAGAAGATCCTGCTATTTTCGCAATTCACCGAAATGCTCGGTCTTATCGAAATAGAACTGCGCAAACGAAATATCCGTTATGCAAAACTGACTGGTCGCACGCGCAAGCGCGATGAAGTTATTGATTCCTTCCAGCATGGCGACGTACCCCTCTTCCTGATCAGCTTGAAAGCAGGTGGAACTGGCCTCAACCTGACCGCTGCGGATACGGTTATTCACTATGACCCCTGGTGGAACCCTGCCGTAGAAAATCAAGCCAGCGACCGTGCACACCGTATCGGTCAGACAAAACCTGTATTTATCTACAAACTGGTTGCCAGTGACACGGTTGAACAGAAAATCATGGCAATGCAACAGAACAAGCAATCACTTGCCGATCAAACCATCAACCGAGCCGGCAAACAACCGCTGGCTGAACTGACATCGGACGACATCCTGGACTTGTTTGCAGGTACATCCGATGAAACCGTCATTGAACAACGACCAGAACCCATCCATGTTGAGGTTGACGACAGCAAACCGCGGACCTTGCATTAGTTGTTTATAAAAACAGGCCGCACTAGTCCGAGCCGCACTAGTCCGA
>CAYUZB010000057.1:16246-20535 GCA_964449565.1 uncultured Granulosicoccaceae bacterium
GCCGCACTAGTCCGAGCCGCACTAGTCCGATGAGCGTAGAGCCAACTGTTCACGAATGTTGCGATGAACCGCTTCAGTGATCGGGTAGGCTCGCATGCTCCAGAGCGCAGCCAGCTTGAACACAATGCAGGGCCCTCCATACAGAAACGCCAGCCAAGTGATCGCGCCAGCATCATTGTCACCTCTGGCATCAAAGCCTGCGAACTCGAGCAAGGGGAAAGCGATGCCAATCGCCAGCGCGTACGAGAGCTTGGTCGCCGTGCCCCATAGCGCAAAGAACAAACCCGGACGTCGAAAGCCTGTCTCCAGATCATCCCATTCGATGACATCAGCATTGATCGCAGCGGGTAGCGCAAGGTCGGCGCCGGTTGCGAAACCGGTTGCTGCAACAATTACATAGAACCAGAAGACGGTGTCCGCATCCAGAAGCGGCGCCCACAGAAAGAACGCACAGGCGATGACGATGGCAACCGACCAGGTTCGATGCTTACCCAAACGTCGTGACACTGAAACCCAGAATGGCACTGCAATGGCCGCAGCAACAAAATAGATAAACAGAAACACACCGGCTTTGTCCGGCACTTTTAACACATGGGTTACAAACAACAGAAACAGGGTCGCTGGAATGGCATTACCTACCGCGTTCAATAAAAAGCTGATCAGTAGTTGTCGAAAAGGATTAGCTGATCGCATCAAGGCCCAGGCCGCTTTGACAGACTCATGCGGCAAACTGATGTCGGCATTATCCGGTACGCGAACAGCCGCCCATACGGTTGCTATGATCAAGGTGATGATAACGAGACAAGAAATAACCAAGAGCGTTTCGCCCAATGCAGCTGATTCATTGTCTGCCAGTATTGCCGGCACTATCAGTGCCGCAAGGGTACCCGCAAGCCCGAAACCAACTCGAAAACCTGTTATTCGACTGCGCTGGTTGTAATCCTGAGACAGTTCGGCCGCCCACGCACTTGACGGCACGATCGACAATGTACCTGCCACATAGATGGCCACGGTCCACAACAATAAGTAAGCAGCACCCGCAGTATCGCTCGGGTTAAATAAAAACCAGACGGAAATTGCAATGAGTGGCGCTGATAACACCATGAAAATCTTGCGCCGACCGAAACGTGTCGTCGTCTGATCAGACCAGTAACCGACTAGTGGATCGGTCACGGTATCGCACAAACGTGCCAGCAGCAGTATGCCACCCACCGCAGTAAGACTTAAAGTTGTGTTTTCGGCGTAGTAAGTGGGAACAATAACTTGCAAGGCAATAAATGCCGCAGCCAGCGGAAAAGCGAGACTGCCATAAGCCAACAGCAACCCACGACTCAAGGCGGGTGCATCAGGGGATATCACTGAAATTTATCAGAACGGCGACGGTTGTAACTGAATCGTGCCCATATAACTTGGAAATCGCCAGGTTCTATCAATGTTGATGCTCTGTCGCGACTCATGAAACCAACCCCACTTGGCATCGCGCGTACCGCCATCAATGTCATCGTTGTATTGGATTTCAAATCCAAAGGCTTGGGTCGGATCAATCTGGAAATCTGCCATGCGTAGTCGGACTTCCCAGATATGACGATCGGTAGGACACACACAGGTGGCGAACTCGATCGAACCAGCACTCGTGGGTAGCGGTGCCGAATTCACACCAGCCTCAAGAAGCTCCCCAGGCTCACCGGACGCATTGGGCCGACCATCGTCAGTCGAGGCCAATAGCGGTATCAGCATGTGATAGTCATTGGCATCATAGGCGCTGCCCTTGCTGTTATCCGCATCAATGAATATATCGATTGTATCGTCGTTATACGCGGAGAATGAATCTCCAAACGGCGTGTGTGTGGCTGGCCCATCTGTGAGAATGACAAGATAGAGGTACTCATCATCATGCATGCCGCCCCAGACATAATCCGGTTGTCCATCCAACTGGGTTGCACCAAGATCAATCATCAAGTTGTCAATTTTCAGTAGTTCACCACTGACGTCTCTGAAAGTTGCCAAGGTATTCCATTCAAGATCATAGTTTCCGTCAATTTCGATCAGCGCTGCGCTGGCAGGTGCTATTGCATTGATTTCAGCAAGTGGCGCATTCTGACCTGGACTATCAGGGTCAAAAGGATTTGAATTGCCAATTCTTTCAGCCAGATTATTGAACCCATCAACGTCATCGTCAAAGCTCGAGACTTCATAGTCGGACTCTGCAATCAAAAGGCTCTCGTCCTCACTGATGTTCACGAATGATTCGCTATAGGACGCCAGCATCAATTCACGAGTGTCAACCAACTCGACCCAATCGATTGTTAATGTGACATTGCTATTCTGCGGTACATCGACCGAACCGCTCCAGGTATCACCATTGGGAGTCAGCACGAATGGTTCATCAATACCCGTTACCGAAACCCGCGCTTCAAGATTGTTTTCATCCACGGCACGCGTCACCAGGAACCCTGGTGGTGCCACGACCATACTACCGTCACCGAATTCAAGCTCAGTCTCACCCGGCTGACAAGCCGCAACAGCTAATAAGGAAACCAGCATGGCCGCGGAACGATAACGACGGGTAATAAAGAAATTTAATGAAGCTTTAGTCATGTCAAAATGGCCGTACCGTTGAAATAGTGACCGTACAACGACCACCCGTGCAGGTCTCATCGCCTGGTGGATCCGAACCAGAATCAGAACCACCTGATGCTGCCGCGGCGACAAGCCCCAACAACAACACACCGCCAACGACATAGAGCAATTTTCGAGAATTCGATATCGCGGGTTTTGGACTCGCCTGAGGTTGTTCCGTGACCGGTTCGACCACATCGCCCGGAATGACTTTACGTACCAATGGACTGAAGGCGAAACCATGCACGGTTCGATTACCACTATTGTCCTTCGCCTCGATGTAATACTCCATGTCCATCGGGGTTGCTGGGTCGGTTGCGATCTGGGCAATCCAGGTCGATGAGAACGACACCCGATTCATGAGCGTTCGGGTATAGCGTGACTCGCCTTTAAAGCGATAAAAAAGCTGCACCAGATCGAGTTCCTGGTCATCGACAACGGTGGCGACAAAGGTTTGCCGAATGTTCGCATCGCTTTCCGGCACCGGCTCGTGCTCGATCAATGGTGGCTCGACATCGATGTCCGATTGCGCGAGTTGCCAGGGATCGTCAAAGCTCTGCGTACCCACACCCGCTGCTGCTGTCTGGCCCAAGGTCAGTGTCTGTGCAAATGATACGCGCGCGGCAGCCGTGAGCTCCGCAACCGCGAAGATCAGAATGATGATCAATCTGAATGACACATTCCTCTTTGACACTCAGGCTAAAACTCCTGTCGATTCACCGTGGAAGTATTCTGCCCCGTTAGGCACCTCGAATACGACCCTGTCGCGGACTTGGTAATATTACCGAAACGCACCAGGACCTGTGACCATGAACAAATACAAACGCTACATCCCGATTATTGCCGCCATTTTGATTGCCCTGGGCGTAGGCGGCGAAGGGAAGATTAAGGATATCCTCCAATCGTTATCGAACGGCGGCTCAGGTGGCAGCATCAGCGCTTCGTCGAATAACGACAGTAACAGAACCACGGCTTCCGGGCCTCATAATGAACCTGGATATTCACAATGGTCCACAACAACAGAGCCGAATATCAACCTGTGGCACATTTTTGAAGGGGAAATCAACCGTAAGGGAAAACCGACAGGTTTCCACTCGCGACCGGGAGGCAGGGACCCATCAGGAGCCAAAATCGTGTCAATTAGGGACAAACCTAACCGTCACGGTGTGTATACCGCCCAGATCGCTGTCCGAGACGGTGACCAGTGGAAGGAGAAATTCTCCAGCTTTTTCCCCGATTCACTCTCGCGGGAAGAGGTGTTGGACGCGATCGTCAACGCCTATTCCAAGAGCCCAAACCCCAATGCACAGCCCTTCGAAGGCCCATCCGGACTCGGTTTTCAGATCCAGGGATATACATCCGGACGCGGCGGAATCAACACCGCATTCCCGATTTTCGTGAGAAATTAGCCTGCAGATAGCTGCCAGTTGGGGGTTTTCGCTGTAACGGCACGGATGTGGCTATTCAGACAGGGTGAAACCGACCTCTGTCATCCGGCTTCTGGCCGCCTTGTTACTGACCACCTGGGCGTCCCTGACGTTCGCCCAAGGCACTATTGCGCCGACAATACAAAGCGCCAATCCGGTCATCGACGAACAATCCGACGCCAATGCGGCCAGGAAAACCGAGGCTGACCAGCCGTCGCCCTCTGAGTCCGAACAAGCCCAAGC
>CAYUZB010000057.1:20635-24004 GCA_964449565.1 uncultured Granulosicoccaceae bacterium
CAAGCCCAAGCTCAAGCCCAAACAAAAGCTGAGCTCAGCGATACGCAAGAACGTCTGCAGCTCATTCAGAATGTCCTGACCAACAAATTAGCTGAACGAAGTCGTCTCGGTGAAGAAATCGAAGCGGCCAACGAACAGGACAAGATCGATCTGCGTGTACAAGCCGATAACGTCAGTGACGATATCAAGCAGCTGCGTCGGACCTTGGAATCGGTCGCTACCGGCGGCGTTGATATCAGTCTGTTTGTGCAAGAGCAAGAGCCCGAGGAAAGCGATTGGCGCGAAGACATCACCTTGATCGCCCGACCGGTTATCGACAGTTTAAAAGAACTCACCGACAAGCCCCGCAAGCTCAAGGCACTCAACGATGAAGTCGCGCTGCGTCAGCAGGAACTCGCGATCGCAGAAGAAGCATTACAAAATTTACAACCGACAGCCGAATTCATAAGCGATGGGGATCTCGATAACTCACTCGACTTACTACTGCGGACATGGACCAGTCGACGTGACGATGCGGCGAATGCGATCGACATTGCCAATTTTCAAATCAGCGATTTGCAAGGCGACAAGCCGATCTTCGAAACTATTACTAACGCCCTGCTGACATTCGTCAAAGGCCGCGGACTAACCATAGCCCTGGCCATCGCATCTGCACTGGGTGTCTGGTTTGCGGTGCGTTTTCTATTGAAGGGTTATCGTGCGGCGCTGGTTAACAAAAGCCAGGCTGAGAGCCGAACGCGCTATCGTCTCGCTGAATACAGCGTGCACGCACTGACGTTCGTCCTCATTCTGATCGCCGTATTCGTAGTGTTCTACGAACGAGGCGATGTGTTGTTGTTAGGTCTGTTGATTCTGTTGATGGTCGGGTTAGCGCTTGGCATCCGCCAACTGCTGCCACGTTATGTATCCGAAGCGCGACTGTTGTTGAATATCGGAGCAATGCGTGAAGCTGAACGTGTTTTATATCGTGGACTACCATGGCGGGTAGAGTCGATCAATATGTATACCGTACTTAGAAATCCGGAGCTGCATGGCGTGCTTCGTATACCACTTGCCGAATTTCATGGTGTCAGCTCTCGGCCAGCAGGCAAAGACAATTGGTTCCCAACATCGCGTGGCGATATCATCTTGTTAAACGATGATGATTTGTTCGAAGTCATTGACCAAAACCCGGATACCGTGGAATTGCGTGAACGCGGCGGTCAGGTCAGATCAATCCCGACCGTCGAGTTCTACAACACAAGCATGATCAATCTGACACGCAGTGGAACGTTTGGTGTCGTCAACACATTCGGTATCGACTACGGACACCAGAAAATCAGTACCAGCGATGTCCCGAAAATCCTCAGGGAAGCAGTGCGCGAATCCCTTGCGCACAGCGATCTTGCTGACTTCGTCAAGGACATTCAGGTCGAGCTTAAAGCCGCCGGTTCCTCATCAATTGACTATTGGATCTTCGTCACCATGGAAAGCAAGGCGGCCAAGTCCTATTTGCGGATTCAGCGCGCGGTGCAAAGCGCTTGTGTGGACGTATGTACTTCACAAAACTGGACAATTCCATTTCCACACATATCACTTGTGCAAAAGCAAAATCCATTGTCCCAAGTGAAGCAGCAAAACCCATTGAGCCCAGCTGCCTGATCCAGATCGGAAAATCACCTGGCCTAAAGAATGGGCTTCGACGGTTGGACAGACGAACGTTCGGCGTTTATTCTCAAATTTTACGCAGTTTAATGCTTGCATATCTGCTATTTTGGGAATATATTCCCAACTATTGGACAAGGAGATCACTATGATTCGTGTAGCTGTCGCCACCGCGACCATACTGTTAGCCTCGACACTAACCACCGCATCCAAGCCGCTGCAGGCCTGTGGTGGGTTCTTTTGCCAGACCACCCCGATCAACCAGGCTGGCGAGCAAATCGTATTCCGCCAGGAAGGCAACGAAATCACCGCCATGGTGCGCATCCTGTACTCAGGCAGCGCAGAAGAATTCAGTTGGGTCGTCCCGGTGCCCAACACGCCAGAGATATCGCTTGGTTCGGACATAACATTTACTCAACTCGAATTCGCCACCCGCCCCCAGTTCTTCCTTGAACGACGTGGCGAGCAATGCGAAGAGTTTGTACCGAATTTTAGTGGTACAGCCGACAGTGCCACACCAGGAAACGATGAGGACGACAGCGGCGTTGTCGTTGAAGAAGAATTTACAGTCGGGCCGTTTGACATAGATATTGTCAGTAGTGACAACCCCGATGATCTCGCCATCTGGTTGCAAGACAACGGTTATGAACTGACAGACCGTGGCGCTGAATTGCTCGCACCCTACATCACCGATGGGATGAAGTTTGTCGCTGTCAAACTACTTAATGGTGAAGATACCGGAAGCATTCAACCCTTGTTGATGAAGTACACCAGCGACAATCCTGTTATTCCAATCAGGCTGACAGCAGTTGCCGCAATGCCAGATATGGGCGTGCTTGCCTGGATCGTCGCCGACGCACGTGCAGTACCTGAAAACTATGAGCACGTAACGCCGAACTACACACGACTCAATTGGTATACCGGCTCGGGTAATGCCTATGCCAGCTACCAGACGCTAATCACCGATGCGATGAATGAAACTGCTGAAGGCCAGGGATTCGCAACTGATTTTGCTGGTGGAATAAGCGATGAACTTGTGTCCCAACTGTCAACAACTGATGCTTTCGAGTCTTTTTTAGCGGATCTTGATGGCCTGAGTGATGCTGAATATATTTCGCGTGTCTTGTTTGAATTTATATTTAGCGGTGGCAGCTTCGACGCCAGACTGGCGGTGCTACAACGTGAGTTGCCGCTTCAGGATGGCAGCGACAATTTTATTTATCAGGATCCAGCGGCACTGCAGTTTCTATATTCACCAGAGCAATTGCAGGCCGCACGCATTGCACTGCAAGACGTTATCGTCACCCGCGAAATTGAGCCCATTCGTAATGCGACCGCCCTGCTACCGCAAGGCGCTTACATGACTCGCTTGTTCACTACACTGTCTGCTGAGGAGATGACCAGAGATCCCATCTTCAGCTACAACGCCTCCATGCCCGATCAACCAATAGAGCGCAATGCATTACTCGAATCGAGCTGTGGTGAAAATGGCACCGAGTGGACACTGACTCTTGGTGAAGGCACCGACCGCGAAGGTGAAGTCGTCGTCGCGGCTAATCAGCCCGTACCCGTCAGTGCGGCACCTGCAGGTGTCGACACCCAACCTGCCGCTATTCTGCGTGAACGCACTTCTGACGACGCAGCACCGGAATTGCTGTTCATGGCTGAGCCCGGTGTATTGGAGATCGCCGCCGATGGTAGCGTAATCAATACCGGCATTATTTC
>CAYUZB010000058.1:0-16306 GCA_964449565.1 uncultured Granulosicoccaceae bacterium
TCTTCGCTCGAATCACTGACGTCGTTCGCTGTTTCATTAACAGGCCCTTGGTCCGACTCGTCAACACCGTGGCCACCAGCACCCTCGATGTTTATCTCAGCGATTTCATTTTCCGTATCGCCCACATCGCCTGCGTTGGCTTCACCCACATCAGCTTCGCCCACGTCGGCTTCACTTGGGCCGGCCTCACCTGAGCCGTCTGCTTCAAGCCCGGCCTCACCTGCGCCTGCCTCACTTTCGCCAGCCACACCTAAGCCCGCCACACCCATTTCAGCCGCGAGTGTTGCATCGATTTCTTCCAGATCCTTGATCTCACTCAGTGGTGGCAACTCATCAAGTCGTTTCAGATTGAAGTAATCAAGGAATTGTCTGGTGGTACCGAGCAATGCTGGGCGACCGGGTACTTCCTTGTGGCCGACTTCTTTCACCCATTCGCGTTCTTGTAATGTGCGGACAATGTTGGAGCTGACGGCGACGCCACGAATCTCTTCAATCTCACCGCGGGTTATCGGTTGGCGATAGGCAATCAGTACGAGTGTTTCGAGCAAGGCACGTGAATAGCGCGGAGACTTTTCCGTAAACAGTCGCGATACCCAATGTTCCATTGAACTTCGCGATTGCAGTCGCCAGCCGCTGGCAACTTCTATCAATTCGATACCACGACCTTCATAGGTCTTTTGCAACTCTTCGAGTTGCAACTTGATCTCTTTGCGATCAGGTCGGTCGATATCGGATTCGAACAAGGCTTCGAGTTGTGCCACGCTCATTGCCCTTCCGGCAACAAGCAGACACGCCTCGAGAATGTTTCGCGTTTGTTGGGCGTCCATCTGGATTACTCAGGTAAGTCAATATGGGCAGCATCGTCGCCGCCCGCATTATTGTTGTCAGCGGGTACATCATCAGCACCATCCGGTGTGCCGGCCGCATCAGTTTCCACCGAAGCGTCGGAGGGGGTATCCACCGCTTCGCTTCGTGTCTTCAGGTAAATCGGTGCATATGGCTCGGCCTGCACGATGTCGATCAGCGACTCCTTGCACAACTCGAGAATCGCAAGGAAGGTAACGACAACACCGAGACGCCCTTCTTCGGGATTGAACAAGGTGGTAAATTCGCAGAAGTCACCGATCTGCAACGTCGTCAATACCGCTGACATTCGCGCGCGCACGGATAATGTCTCGCGGGCAATTTCGTGGTGACCGGCAAGATGGGCACGCTCTGCCACATCGCGCAGCGCCAGCATCAATTCCTTCAGGGTAATGTCAGGTAGCGGTAACTCGCGTTCAATGGTCGGCGCTTCGACCTTCAATTGAAAGTTCTCACGCTCGATTCTTGGCATGCTTTCGATTGTCTCGGCGCCTTCCTTGATGCGTTCGTATTCTTGCAGGCGGCGAATCAGTTCAGCGCGCGGATCATCCTCATCATCACCGAGTTCGTCCATACGCGGCAGCAACATGCGCGACTTGATCTCGGCAAGCATGGCTGCCATGACCAGATATTCGGCAGCAAGCTCGAGACGCATGGTTTCCATCAGTCCGATGTACTTCATGTACTGCGCGGTAATTTCCGCAATCGGGATGTTGAGTATGTCGAGATTCTGGCGTTTGATCAGGTACAACAAGAGATCAAGCGGCCCTTCGAACGCATCGAGAAAGACTTCGAGCGCATCGGGAGGGATATACAGATCAAGCGGTAGCTGTGTGAACGGCTCGCCTTTTACCAGCGCGATTGGGTCACCTTCAGGTTGATCTGCGTGCATGGAGGGCTCCGAGTTTGCCTGATTATACCGCTATTCCATGAAGCTCAACTCACCTCTGCCGTGTCGCGCTATCTCGATTCCACCCTTGTCATCAAAGGCAAGCACCGTAGTCGGTTCAAAACCGCAATTTCCCCCATCTATAACCAGATCGACATGCTTCTGCAGCGCTTCACGTATGTCGATCGCGTCGGTCTCAGGAAGCTCATTGTCGGGCAGGATCAAGGTGCTGCTCATCATCGGTTCGCCGAGATCCTCAAGCAAGGCCTGACAGATCGCATTGTCCGGAACACGAATACCGATGGTTTTTCTTTTCGGGTTTTGCAAGCGTCGCGGCACTTCACTGGTGGCCTTGAGAATGAAAGTATAGGGGCCTGGCGTGAGCATTTTTAACGTTCGATACGTCGGGTTGTCTACCCGGGCGTAGTTGGAAATATCCGTCAGGTCTCGGCAGACCAGTGTGAAATTATGTTTGGCATCGGTACGCCGGATGCGGGCGATGCGTTCCATCGCCTGCTTGTCGCCGACGAGGCAGCCAAGCGCATAGCAGGAATCGGTCGGATACACGACCACACCCCCGTCGCGGATAATCGCCACAGCTTGTCCGACCAGCCGTCGCTGAGGGTTGTCGGGGTGGATGTCGAAATACTGGCTCATTGTTGACTTTTGACCATGCAAGAATTGTAGCCCGTTGCGGTGCGGAGCTTGCATGGTCTTGAGGATCAGCCCTTATCCCGGCACATGATTCGACCTGAGGACAACAATATGGCCGCTTTACGACACACATCAAAGGCGCGCGGGCGACTCGCTCAGCGCATTTTCCCGCTTGCGCTCGCGGCAAGCTGTTTCACGTTCGGCAACGCCCACGCCCAGAGCACCTTGCCGGAAGGCGTCAGTGCCACGGTCAATGGCGAGCCGGTCCACACCGAAACGGTTGACACGATCCTGAGACAATTCGAGGCGAACGACCAGGCCGCGGACGACGCTCGTATTCTCGAAGAAATCATCAATATGCACGTGCTGACACAGCAGGCCGAGAAACTGGAACTCGACCAGGATCCGGAAGTCGCAGCCGCACTCAAGCTGCAATATGTGCAGACAATGGCGAATGCCTACCTTACCCGCTTATCCGAAGATATCGATATTCCGGACGAAGATATACGCGCCATGTACGACGAGCAGGTTGCCGCATTGGAAGTTAATGAATTTCGTGCCAGCCATATTCTTCTGGAAACAAAAGAAGAGGCGGACAAGATATTGAAGCTGCTGAATGACGGCAGTGACTTTGGCGAACTGGCGACTGAGCATTCAATAGATATTGTTGTTGACAGCGGAGGTGACCTTGGCTGGTTTCAACAAGGCGATATGGTTAACGAGTTTTACTACGCAGTCAAAGTGATGGAAGTTGGCGCCATTTCAGAAGCACCGGTCAAAACCGAGTTCGGTTACCACGTCATTCATTTGGTCGACTCACGTGCTGCAAAAGCGCCTGACTTTGAATCCGTCAAGGCTGGCATCGTTGATCTGGCGACGCGCGCGAAGATCACCGAAGTTATGGATAATCTGGTCAGTGAAGCGGATATTGTTCGCTAAGGCTCGCCAACAATAGCAATCACAAGGTCCATGACATTGGTCCCTGTAGGCCCCGTTGTCAGAAGTGCGTCCAGCGCTTCGAGACAGCTACCTGCGTCGGCGCGGGCAAGATAATCTTGTATATCGAGTTGCAATGCCGCAGCTCGAACAGCAGTCGCATCATCAACACAACCGCCGGCGTCATCGGTCGGACCATCGGTCCCATCGGTGCCGCCAACCAGAACGGTCATCGGCCCTGCGCAGGCAGTTTGTCGTTGATCCAGTTTGCTTGCCAGCGCCAGCGCTAGATGCTGGTTACGCCCTCCACGCCCAGGCTTTCTCGGCAGTGCGATGGTCGGTTCTCCACCCCAGATATAAACACCGGGCCTTGTCGCCTGCGTCAGTACATCGCAAACGCGCGGAACAACGTCATCCATCAAGCCATCGATGGTGCCATTGGCTTGCACAACATCCAGACCCAAGTCCCTTGCAGCCTGGGCAACCGCAGCCTGGGCAATCGCATTCGAGGCGACGATATGCGATTCGACCTTGCGCCAGATGGGATTGTCCTCTGGCATATCGTTATCGGCATCGGGGATCATGAGTCCGGAACCGATATCCTTTAAATGATCACCCGGAACATCGCTGATCAGCAACTGCGTAACCTGGCAACCGGATAAATAACGGGCGAGACGTCCGCCTTTGATGCGTGACAGTGCTCTCCTTTGGCGATTCATCTCCCCAATCGCAGCACCACTGGCCAGTAGTGACTCGGTCGTGGCTGTAAGCGTGTCGAGCGTTTCACCGTCAAGCAGATGTTCAACCAGCGCGGAGCTGCCGCCAGAGATCAGCATCAGCAGATGATCGCCTGCCGGAACGGCTTTGATATATTCGGTGAGTCTGGCCCCCGCTGCGATAGATGCGGCATCAGGCACAGGATGGCCCGACTCATGCCATTCAATGCGCGGATCAGACTTGATCCGGTCACCGGCATGTCCGTGTTTGGTGATGACAAGCGCGCTGGACAAGGCATCACCGAGCCTATCCATTGCGCCAACGCACATGCTGTCGGCAGCTTTACCGATGGCGACGAGCTGTATGCGCGCAGGGCATGGCCAATCTGACAGAAACCGCTCAACAGCTCTGTCTCCCCTGACCGATTGCACACCCGCGTGAAAAAGTGTCCGCACCAGTTCGTGTGATCTTGTGCGTAGCAAGTGCATCTAGCCGGCGAACATCAGACTTGTGCCAATGCGCGATCCAGAGGCGAACAGATTTGCGCCAATGCACGATCCAGAGGCAAACATCAGATTTGCGCCAATGCACGATCCAGATCGGTTTGAATGTCGACAACATCCTCCAGACCGACCGCAAGACGTATCAGGTTCTCGTGGATACCGGCCGCCTGTCGATCCTCTTCACTCATACGCCCGTGTGTCGTTGACGCAGGATGAGTAATCGTGGTTCGCGAGTCACCGAGGTTAGCGGTTATCGAACAGAGCTTGACCGCATCAACGACGCGCCAGGCTTCCTTTTGCTTGCCGCGCACTTCAAAAGACACAATACCGCCACCACTTGTCTGTTGAGCATCGACCAGTGACCGCTGTGGATGGTTGGCAAGACCCGGATAATAAACGTGGTCAATTGCCGGATGAGATGTCAACCATTGCGCGATGGTCGCAGCATTCCGGGAATGTTGTTGCATGCGAATGTGCAAGGTCTCAAGACCCTTGAGGAAAACCCAGGCATTGAATGGACTCATACAAGGTCCGCCGCTTCGCATGAAAGGCATCAGCTCATCCATCAAATCCTGTGTACCCACCAGCGCGCCACCGACACAACGCCCCTGACCATCAAGGTATTTGGTGGCGGAATGGACAATAACATCAGCACCCAATGCCGCCGGCTGCTGCAACGCCGGTGTACAGAAGCAATTATCAACAGCGAGTCGTGCATCAACACTATGTGCCAGGTCAGCCATCGCCTTGATGTCGGCAATTTCGGTTAACGGATTGGTCGGTGTTTCAAGGAAGAGATATTTTGTCGATGTAGTCACCAGTGGTGCCCAATTCTCGACTGAAAGACCGTCCGCCCAATTTACCTTGATGCCATAGCGCGGCAGGAAATTTTGCAACAGATTGACGGTACTGCCAAACATATTGCGACTGGCGATAATTTCATCGCCTTGACGCAAGGTGCCGAGCATCAGCATCATCGTCGCGGCCATACCGGAGGCGGTTGCCATACCCGCTTCACACTGCTCCATGGCGGCCAATCGTTTTTCGAATATCTGTACGGTCGGATTGGTAAAGCGTGAATAGATCGGGCCGGGTTCCTTGCCGCTAAAGCGACGAGCAGCCTCTTCGGCTGATGCGAATACGAAGCTCGATGTGGTCATGATCGGCTCGGCGTGCTCACCAAAGGCACTACGCTCGAAACCGGCACGTACCGCTTGCGTGGTGACTGACCAATCAGGGTTGTCTTCGGCGCTGTAGCTCATCGGAAATCAAGATTCATATTTGTCGCGTTATCCGTATGTTACGTTATACTTGTAACAACTGTTCAAACGGCTCGCGGCTTCGTGCACCTGTCGATAGATCGACTCCCCTTGCTACTGATTTTTTCCATGACATCTCATGGGGCTATCCCGTCGACCATGACGGCATCTGAATGTCTGGCGCAGCTCGATGCCGCCGTAAACTTGGCACTTGAACCCGATCTTGCCGCAGCGACTGAACAACTCGAAGCATTGGCAAGCGTCTGCGAGCATGTGCCTCAGATTCAGCACAATCTGGGTGTCCTGGCCGCGATGGACAATCGCTTGCCGGAGGCCATCAGTTACCTGGAAGCATCGGTCGCTGCTGACCCGAGGGCATCACTCAGTGTGAGTCATCTACAGGATATTTTCCGCTACCGCGCCAGTGTTGCTTATGCCAGCGCTCTGAACACCAGGACCAAGGCCGCAGAACCCGAGTATGTGTTTCAGGATTCATCGGATCAGAATAGTGACAGCCTGCGCTTGCAACGGGAACGTGCGGAACTCCACACGGTAGAGACTATCGAATACGAGCTATATGCCTGGTGGCAGACTCGACATGATGAACGTCAGGATGTTCGGGAACACTACGTTGCAAACTATCCTGAGGTATCAATCGTACAAGCAATTGAGCGTTTTGGCGATGTTGGCTGGGGTGACATTAAGCGTGACATAAGCTTTACTCAAGAGGATGCCGTTGTTGTCCTCTCTGATGTGAGTCGTGAAGATGCGTCCGAAAAAAACCTACTGTTGATGAGACTTGAAGGCAATCGATGGAAAATCTACCAGGAAACGTCGCTTTGACTAATCCTCGAGCTGAAAGGCAAGTCTGGCGCAAGAGTAAGGCGATGGCACTGGCTATCACCCTACTGACGGCATCCAGTGTTATCGCAGCCCCACACACTGATCCGCTGTCGTCCACACAGCTGGACGCGGAAATCAGTGCCACGCTCGATGCAATGGTCCGTGGCGATATCAACGAAGCAAGAGTCTTGTCGCGCAGTATGGCCGCCAGGTTTCCCAATTTCGCCCTGGGACAACTGCTGTACGCCGAGTTGGAAGCGACTGCGGCGTTTGATAACCTGAGAGTCGCTGACGAACTGCCGATGACCCAGACCCTGATCGATCTGTTAAACGAGGCACGCGTACGTCTGGAGCAACGTGAAATTGACGCCATTCGTCTCAGTGCACGTATCTTTGATGTCTCTACTGAGGAAATTCTGCCGTCCAACATCCTGCAAATCGGTACTCATATAACTGATCTCGTGGTTGTTGATCTGGCCGACTCCATGTTGTACCAATACGAATCCGTGGCTGGCGTGCCTTCACTCGTCCGCCAACACTACGTTGGCAGTGGCAGCGCGGGATTCGGCAAACTCCTCGAGGGGGATGAAAAAACACCGCTGGGGCTGTATCGGATTAACGGCTTTCGCGACGATGCTTCACTTCCCGATTTATATGGCGCAGGAGCCCTGATGCTCGATTACCCGAATGCACTGGATCGCCATCTTGGTCGTACCGGCTCGGGTATCTGGTTGCATGGTGTTCCGCGAAAGCAACACAGCCGGGCACCTAACTCCAGTGAAGGTTGCGTCACCATGTCCAACGATCACTTTGTGACGCTGAAAGACCGCATTGTCGCCAGCACGACGCATGTACTGCTGACGCATTCGATCAACTGGCAGCGCGGACCGGATTCCGAACTAAACGATTTTCGGCAACGTTTCAACGACTACCAGTCGGCATGGTTGACCGGTGACACGGCAGCACTGGAGGGGATCTATGCGCCATCGGCACTCCCGGGCTTTGTGCGAGAAGCAATCAATACCGCACAACTGCACGAACAAAACGCCAGGCCCAAGCCAATGCGTGTCGCAAACCAGGTCAATGCACACCAGCACATTGAGCAGTACCGAGATCTGCACACGCTCGATGTAACAAAATTAAGCATCGTGAAAATTCCGGTGATTCAAGCCGGAGACACGCCTTATATAGTCATGGAAGGTCGATTTGGTTCTAACAATGAGAACCACATCACACTTTACTGGGGGCAAAAAGCTTCCGGCCAGTGGGAAATTGTCAGCGAAAAGCTTGTTACGACCGGCACCTAATACCGGACTACCAGCATTCGGGGAAGCTTGCTCAAGTCTCTACCAGACATGCCGCTGTACCAGTGTGAGCTCGAAAAACCCAACACTGCGACCGTCTCGGATTTAGCGCCTCGTAATGCTATTCAAAAAGCTATTCAAGTCGGAAGAAAAGGCGCCTGAAGTCAGGCGGCGACGCTCGACGTCTCAAAACAAGGGTGAGCGGACGAAACTCAACCGCAAGCATCGTGAAAAGATCGATGTGAAGGACCTGCGTGTCGGTATGTTCGTGGTCGAACTCGACAAACCCTGGGAAGAATCGAGTTTCATGTTTCAGGGACTTGAAATCAAGAGCACTTCGGACATCACCGACGTGCAAAAGGAATGCTCCTTCGTCTGGGTTGATTATGACGAGTTCTCGTTAAGCCAGAACAAGCCCTCTACTGGCCTTAACCCGACACCGGGTGCCGGATCAATCCTGAAAGATGGCATATCGGTTGAGGATGAATTCGATTCTGCACGCGAAGTGCACTCGCTGGCCAGTGAGACAATAACAACGCTGTTTGAAGAAATCCGACTCGGTGCCGAGATTGACGGTGGCAAAGTCAAGCAAGCCGTCAATGGATGTGTTGACAGTATTCTGCGAAACCCTGACGCCTCAGTATGGCTGACACGGATTCAAGCCAAACACGAAGCCACAGCGCAACATTCATTAAATGTCTCTGCGCTCAGTATCGTCATGGCTAAGTCCATGGGCATGACCACTCGCGAGATGGAAGATATCGGCGTCTGCGGCATGCTGCATGACGTCGGCAAAACCAGTATCTCAACCGAGGTGCTGAGCAACGCAGGTCCACTTGGACCTGAAGAAATGGCTGAGATGCAGCGCCATACCCGCTACGGCCGGGATATTCTTGTTTCAACAAAAAGTGTTATGTCAGGTGCCGCTGACGTTGCACATTCTCATCATGAACGACCCGACGGCACGGGCTATCCACGCCGTCTTGATGACGATAGCATCCCGCTGTATGCCAAGATTGTCGCGATCGCCGAAGCCTACGACACCATGACCACTCGCCAGCCGTATCGCGATGCTGTGTCACCGTCGGAGGCAATTCAGGAACTCTATGCCCAGCGCGGCAAACAGTTCGATGAAGATCTGGTTATTCGCTTTATCGACTCGGTGGGCATCTTCCCGCCCGGTACGATCGTCGAGATGGTCAATGGCGAAGTTGGCATTGTGTTGTCAAACACGAACGACAAATTACGCCCTCGCGTCATCATGATCCTTGACTCCGGCCACGAGCCAATGCCGCAAAAAATTGCCGACTTGTCGCAAATGGATGTCGATGACGAAAGCAATATCTACCAGATCAAGACTACCCATAGCGACGGCGCTTTTGGTATTGACGTTGGCGACTTCCAGCGTGCCGGTCTGCGCATGGGCTAGGAGCGACAGGCTCCTACAGTACGGTCAGATCGTCGGTCATATTTTCCTTGGACTGCGCTCTATCGGAGCGGCGCTGCTCAAGCGCGTCGAGATACGACTTGTCAACATCACCGGTGATGTAACTACCGCTAAAACAGCACGTCTCGAATTCATCGATAGGATGCTTGTCATAACGCACCGCCTCGATCAGATCCTCGATAGTCTGATACACCAGCCAGTCCGCACCAATGATTGATTCAATATCCTTGACGGTCCGATCATGCGCGATCAGTTCAGTGGCCGCTGGCATATCGATACCATAAACGTTCGGGTGACGCACCGGAGGTGCTGCCGAAGCGAGGTACACTTTTTTAGCACCTGCATCGCGCGCCATCTGCACGATCTGACCCGATGTCGTACCGCGTACTATCGAATCATCCACCAATAAAACAGTCTTGCCACTGAATTCGAGATCGATAGGTGAGAGTTTTTGGCGCACCGACTTCTTGCGCTGTTGCTGCCCAGGCATGATGAAGGTTCTGCCGATGTAGCGATTCTTGATAAAACCCTCGCGGTACTTGACGCCAAGATGAAAGGCCACTTCAAGCGCTGAGGTTCGACTGGTATCAGGAATAGGGATCACCACATCGATATCATGCTCAGGCCGCTCCTGCTTGATCTTTTTCGCCAAGGTCTCACCCATGCGCAATCGCGCCTTGTAGACCGAGACATTATCGATAATGCTATCGGGTCGCGCGAGATAGACATACTCGAAGATACAAGGTGAGAGCTGCGGGTTATCGGCACATTGTCGGGATGTGATCGTACCGTCGGCATCGATGTACACAGCCTCACCGGGGGCGATGTCGCGCATCAAGCTGAATCCCAATCCTTGCAACGCGACTGACTCCGATGCTATCGCGTACTCCGTTCCCGTATCGGTAATACGTTCGCCAATGACCGCAGGTCGAATACCGAGTGGATCGCGAAACGCAAACACACCGCGCCCGACAACCATACCGATCACAGCATAGGCGCCGTTGCAGCGACGATGCACTGCCTTGACCGTGTCAAAGATCATCTCGGGTGAAAGTTCTGTTGAGGGTTTGAGATCCTGTAGTTCGTGAGCGAAGACGTTAAGCAATACTTCACTGTCCGAGCGCGTATTGATATGCCGGAGATCGGACTCGAAAAGCTCGCGTTGCAACTCATCGGCATTGGTCAGGTTGCCGTTATGCCCCATGACAATGCCATACGGCGAATTGACGTAAAAGGGTTGGGCTTCGGCCTGCGCACTGGTACCCGCGGTCGGGTAGCGAACATGCCCGATGCCCATGTTTCCCTCGAGTCGTTGCATGTCGCGATTGCGGAACACATCGCGTACATAGCCGGCGCCGCGGCGCAGAATCAGGCGCCCGTCATGGCAAGTTGCAATACCCGCTGCATCCTGACCACGATGTTGCAACAAGGTCAATCCGTCGTACAGACGCGTACTGACGCTATCCCGCCCCACAATACCGATAATGCCGCACATAGTAGTGTTTGAACCTAGCCGCTTGAGAAGTCGAAGTGAGTGGCAATCGTAGCCGGAAGCTGAGCATGCAGATAACGCGCGGCTTTTTCAAAGTATGGCATGGTGGCGGACTCCCGCCACCAAACCTCCTGCTTCATGGCTGGCGTCAGATGCGCGGCCAGAACCAACAGTATGATCAGAATGCACCCGCGCCCCATACCGAAGGCAACGCCCGCAAAGCGATCTATCTTGGTCAGTGATGCACTATCGACGATACGCTGAAACAACCAGCTGATGATGGTGCCGATGGCCAGCGTGCCAAAGAACAGGATCATCGAACTGATGCTGGCACGGGCAGCAGCAGTTTCAATGGTGTCCGGCAACAGTGTGGAAAACTGCGCAGTGAACGTCAGCGTGATCAATATCGCCATGACCCACATTGCCAGACTGACAGCCTCGCGGAAAAAGCCACGCATGAAACTGATAAACGCCGACAAGACAATGACAGCCAATACAGCGAGGTCTATACCTGACACGGTGCCTCTCGCCAACTCAGTGGGAAAACACGTATTTTAGCAAGATTCCTCATGGATAACTGGTGACGATGGCATCTCGACCCAGCAGGTTTTCAACCTTCTTGCGGGTATTTTCTGCGCGCCCCTGATCTATCATCGGACCGACCTGGACACGAAACACGATGCCAGCCGAGTCAGACTCGGTAACAAACGACGGATAACCAGCGCGTCGCAGGCGATCGCGTACCGCAATCGCATTGATCTCTTCACGATAACTGCCCGCCTGCACCACCCAAGCGCTCAAGGATTCAGTTCGCCTGCGTTGCGCTGAGGTAGCCTGACCGGGCTGCTTATCCGTCAGGTAATCGGGCGGATCATCCTCGCCAACACGTATATCGACCGTTGCAGGGGTTGCTTCGGGATTGTCCACACCCCGCATTTCGGGGATTGTCACCTGAGCGGAATTGCCTTGCTCGTCAATGATGCGGGGTGGTTCCTCGCGCAGGCGCTCTACTCGACGAAACTGGCTCTCGCTCCCTGCCCCATCCAGTATCAGTGGCAACACAATAACCGCGATGGCGATCAGCACTGCCGCACCCCAGAGGCGCTGGCGCAGTTTCAGTGATCGCTGCTCTTCGCTGATGTCGTCGGGGGCCATAATCTTTACAACAGGCTCGGCTGTATCGCCGCTATTGTATAAAACGATCCACAAACAAGCACAGGCTTGTTGTCGGTGCCAGCAGCCGTCATTGCCGCATCCAGCGCGTCGGCAGTACTCGCGTAAGCGGTGACGGTCGCAGCTTGCGCGCCGAGCGCGGAGTCTGTAAGCGCGAAGTCCGCGTGCGTGAGGTCCGCGTGCGCGGGGTCGGTGACAGCGGGGCCGGTAAGCGCGGGGTCGGCAAGACAATTCTCGACGAGACTTTGCTCAACAAGACTTTGCTCAACGATGGCTTGCATGGCACCGGCTTGCATGGCACGCGCATCATCCAGAGCGGCACAATGCCAGTGCGCGACGATTGGCGCCAACGCAGTAGCAACACCTGCAATATCCTTGTCGCCAAGCGCCGCAAACACCAGGTGCGCGGTCTGATCACCCATCTCGGCATACCAGGTATCAACTAGCGTCGACGCGCCAGCCGGGTTGTGCGCCACATCGGTAATGACCGTGATGCCGTTGACCTGATGCCGAGAAAATCGCCCATCGATCTGAACTTGCATCAGCGCACTGTCGACTTTCAAAGCATCTACCGGCAGTTGTTTGCTCATCAGTTCAACGGCAGTTACGGCACAGCCCGCGTTACGCCGTTGATGATCCCCCGGCAGGGAAGTCAACGGCAATGCAGCGATAGGCAGTGAGCCGATATCTTCGACCAGCAAGCTATGTTCTTTTGCGTACGCCCAAAAAGAATCGGGGGGGTCCAGCTCACCCAGTACAAAGGGTTTACCGGGTCGACCAATGGCGGCTTTTTCAGTCGCAATGACAGATCTGTCTGAACCAAGATAACTTTCGTGATCCAGCGCAATGCTGGTCAGGATTGCGCAATCGGTATCCCAGAGATTAGTCGCGTCCAATCTGCCACCCAGTCCCACCTCAAGCACAATGACATCAACCGCCGCGTCGATGAATACCTGCATGGCAGCCAGTGTCGTGTACTCAAAAAAGGTCAGCGTGTCAGGCTCGCGCAGATCTTCAATGGCACGAAAAGCCTGAACGATGACAGACCCATCCACCATCGCACCATTGATTCGGATACGTTCACGAAAGTCGATAATATGTGGCGACGTATAACTGCCAACGTTATATCCGTTGGCCGAATAGATAGCCGCCAGCATCGCTACAGTTGAACCTTTACCATTGGTGCCGGCGACGGTAATGAGGGGTATCTCGACAGAGCCAAGCTGCAAGCGCGCGGCCACACGCTCGACACGTTCGAGTGTCATGTCGATCGTCGTCGGGTGAATCGTTTCGAGCCAGTCGAGCCAACTCTCAAGCGAATTCGATAAAGGCATCAAGCGCTGGCAAGGCTCAGCTCGGGTTTGTCGCCGAGTTTGGCCAACAGGCGTGCCAGAGAATCACGCATCTCACGCCGATCACAAATCATGTCAATGGCCCCGTGTTCAAGCAGAAACTCACTGCTCTGAAAACCATCGGGTAATTTTTCTCGGACGGTTTGTTCGATGACACGTCGACCCGCAAAGCCAATACGTGCACCCGGTTCGGCAATGATGATGTCACCGAGCATGGCCAAAGATGCCGATACACCGCCCATGGTCGGATCGGTCAGTACCGAAATATAAGGGATTGAGTGAGACGCCAGCCGTTCAAGCATGGCACTGGTTTTTCCCATTTGCAGTAAGGAGAACAACGCTTCCTGCATGCGGGCACCCCCACTGGCACTGAAGCAAATGAACGGGATACCCTCCTCCAGCGCCCGATCGCAAGCTCGGCAAAATCGTTCGCCAACAACCGAACCCATTGAACCTGCCATGAAGTGGAAGTCGAAGACAGCAACGACGACTGGCATACCGTGCAACTGACCTCGCATGACTACGAGTGCATCTTTCTCACCCGAGTCCTTGGCCGCCTGACTTAAACGATCCTTGTAGCGTTTGGAGTCTTTGAACTTCAACATGTCAACCGGTTCGACGGTGTCGCCAATCTCTTCGCGTTCACCAGGATCGAGTAAACGATCAAGGCGTTTTCTGGCACTGATCATCATGTGATGCCCACACTTGATACAAACATCCTGAGCCCGTTCAAGCTCAGCGTGGTAAAGCACATTGGAGCAATGATCGCACTTGACCCAAACACCTTCAGGGACGTTGCCCTTGTCTTCATTGCTGCGCGCACCAATACGCGCAGGTATGAGCTTTTCGAACCAGCTCATGCGCCTGCCGCTAGCCGCCGTTTCATTGTTGTTGTCGTTTTGTTTTTCGTCGCTCACATTATTTCTTCGCTGTTGAACGTCAGTCCACAAGACTGACCTTGCGTTGCTCTTAAGTTACCCATCTGCCCGTGCAACGGCCTGCATGAATTGATACATGGCGTCGTGGTCCTTGATGCCCTTGTCCGCTTCTACCCCTGAACTGACATCGACCGCAAACGGCTGCAATGTCTTGATACCGTCCCCGACGTTATGTGCATCGAGTCCGCCAGCAAGTATCACCGGCACATTCACGCCACCGACCAATGACTGCCAATCAAACGTGTGCCCTGTCCCACCAAGTTCGCCCGGCGCATTACTGTCAAACAGAAACCCGCCACAGTTTTCGAACCTGGCAAGTTCCTGTTCGGTCGGCAGACCACCAGCCATGCCAATGGCCTTTAAATAAGGCCGCTCGAACTGCTCGCAATAGTCACTACTTTCTCGACCATGAAACTGCGGTACCAGTTCCGGAATTGCCGCCAGTGCCTCATGCACTACAGCAGCTTCGGCATCGAGAAACAAGCCTACTCGTGTGACAAACGGTGACACCTGACAAGCGATGGCCTTGGCGCTTTGAACGTCAATGTATCGCTTGCTTTTCGGGACAAAAACAAAACCAAGCGCATCCACACCGAGCTCGTCAGCGCGCAATGCATCCTCGACACGAGTGATGCCGCAAATCTTGACTCGGGTTCGGCGCGCCATAAGCCTTGAACCTTAGCAAAATGGCATGGTTTCGTGTTGTTTCTAACGGGTCTACTTCGCTGTCGTTATCACCGTCAAAGGCGGCCAGAAGCACCACTTCGCGTCGTGGAACCATCACCCAATGCATTAACAACAGCCAAGTGCACCAGTTAGGGGTGCCAGGGTGGCGTGGTATGGTCGGTGAAATCCGGGATACCGAATTTGGCCGGGTATTGTGGCTGGATAAAATAAAGACCGAACGGGGCAACCGTGGCGCCAGCGAGCGTCCTGTCCTGTAGAGCAAGCAGCTCCGCGATCCAAGATTCCGACTGCTCGTGGCGCCCAACCGCCAGCAAACATCCGGTCACAATACGCACCATATTGTGCAGAAATCCATTGGCGCGAATGTCGATATGTACTTCGTCTCCATCACGCGATACGCTGATGGCCTGCACTTCGCGGATGGCATGATTTGCTTGACACTCGGAGGAGCGAAAGCTTGAGAAGTCATGTTCGCCGATCAGTGCCTGCGCTGCCAGATGCATGCGCTCAGTATCGAGCTGAACCCGTTCCCAACCCATCATGCCGGCACGCAAGCCTGGACGCGTAGCGCGGTTAAGAAGCGTATATCGATAGCTTCGATTCAGCGCGCTGAATCGGGCGTGAAAGTCATCGCTGACCGGCGATGCCCAATGCACCGCGACACGCTTGTCCATATGGCTGTTGACGCCAAACGTCCAGGCTGTCAATGGGCGCGTCTCGCTGGTTTCAAAATGCACGATTTGCGCACGTGCATGCACGCCGGTATCGGTGCGTCCAGCACAATGAACGGTGATGGGTGTCTGGGCGATATGGCTCAGCGCTTGTTCGAGCTCTGCCTGAACCGAATGGCAATGCGGCTGGCGCTGCCAGCCGCAAAAGCCGCCGCCGTCATATTCGACGGCGAGTGCATAACGCAAGGTTTCAGCTGATCTTGCGCAGGAGCGTTTCCGCTTCAGTGATTTGCTGTGGACTACCGCTTTTAACGATCTCGCCTAGCGCGCTGCTGGCAGAGTCGTTGTCACCCATATCAATATAGGCCTTGGCGAGATCCATCATCGTATCCATCTCATCGCTGTCACCAGCAATCCCTTCACCGGTCAATAGCTCGTTGTCAGCTGTCAGATCGGGGATCTCCAAATCGTTCATGGCACCGCCGTCACCGAGGAGCTCGGTACCGTCGAGATCCATGTCGGTAGACAACTGATCAAGATCCAGCGTCAGGTCATCAGCAACCGCTGAAAGATCGAG
>CAYUZB010000058.1:16406-17656 GCA_964449565.1 uncultured Granulosicoccaceae bacterium
GCACCTGCTGCACCGGCTGCACCTGCCAAGCCTGCTGCAAGACCATCGCTGCCGGCATCTTTTACAGCATCAACTGCACTGCTGGCATCGTCGCTGAACTCAGGAAACTCAATGGTTCCTGCCTCATCCGCGATTTCTTCGGCAACTGACGTGAAGTCACCGCTTGCTTCGAGATCCTCTTCAGAAAAGGCAAATGCAGGATCGATGCTTTGATCCATCAGATCGGATTCGTCATCACTGTTGAAGTCAACGACATCTTCGGCACTAGTGAAGTCGCGGCTGACGCTGCTAGCTGCTGCGCCACTATCGTCCGATGCGGCAAAGTCGGTCTCATCAAGCGCAGTTCCGCCGACTTGACCCGTACCCACTGTCTCAACCGCCGAGGCAGCTGACGAATAAAGGCTGTCACCAGGCCGCAGTTCAACGCCAAGTGCTGCTATTTTTTCCCACTCAGGCGTGTTACCGCCAAAGCGTTGGTGATAATCACTGGCCGCAGCATGAAAACCTTCACTGTTACCTTGCGCATGATACGTTTCAAGTAACTTCAAGCGGTATTCGGGGTTGTCCGGCTTACCGTCAATGGCTTTGTTCAACAATTCTTCAGCCTGGCCGTGCAGACCATAGGCGAGGTAGACGTCAACTTCGGAGATCGTGTCATCCTTGTCGATACCATCGTCGTCAAGGTCAGAGATAGCCTGCGTCTCGGAGCCGAAATCCAACGTGTCATCGGTATCGGCAAAGCTGACGGTTTCGGCAGGATCTGCCTCGTCTTTATCTTTACCGAACAGGTCACCGGCACCAGCGGCCGCGATACCTGCAGCACCTGCGGCTACGGCAGCGCCTTTAACAGCGTCTACACCGCGTGCTCCAGCATCAGTAACGCCATCAACAGCAGCATCGGCTGCATCCATTGATGCGTCTAATGATGCGTCCATGGATGCATCAGCCTTATCAAAATCACGCTCGGCATGAACATCCTGAATATTAACTTCGGCATCGATATCGTCAGGCTCGGGCTTTTTGCGACGGAACAACACGAAGCCTAACAACAACAGGGCAAGCGATCCGATGCCCGCAATCAGCATCTTCATTGGATTCTTGAGGAAATCCTGATACCAAGGGGTAGCGGCTTGTGTTTCGGGAGCGGCAACTGCTGCATCAGTGGCAGCCGTTGTCGTTGTATCGGTAGCCGCCGACGATGTATCTACATCAGTCAGCGTCTCGGCAGCATTTTCAACCGCGCCAAGCGT
>CAYUZB010000058.1:17756-23123 GCA_964449565.1 uncultured Granulosicoccaceae bacterium
CCATCAACCGCCGTTTCAGCAGCATCTGTAGCGTCAGCAATTGACTCGGCAACTGTCCCAGCGGCATCGCTGTCGCCAGCAATCTCGGTTGCTTCTGCATCGCTCGCGTCAGCGGCAGTATCGGCCGCAGCGGTACGCGCTTCACTCAGCTGCGCTTCGAGCCGCGCCACTTCGTTCTGACGCAAGGTTACCAAGGCATCGAGGTTTTCATTCGTTGCACCTAACTCGCCCGCCTGTTCGGCCAGATCTTCTGATTGCAATCGTGTGGCGGACAGTTCTTCACGTGCCAGTTGCAACTGGCGATTAACTTCCGACAAACGAGCGCTATCGGGGTTATCGTTCGTGGCGCTGGCACTGTTCGTTGTACTTGATGAATCAGCGACGATCTTCAGCTCATCTCGATTGAGAATTTCATCTCGAGCTGAATCGAGAATGGCTTGCGCTTCAGAAGACAATTCACTGGCCGTGTCTCCGGTAGCATCACTATCGTTACCGGAAACTTGATCGCCGGTTGCATCGACGCTCGCCGCGTCAGTACTACTTGCGCTTGCACTTGTTGCATCAGCAGTGACTGTATCGCTCGATGCATTATCATCAGACGTTTGGTTTCCGGCCAAACGTGTTGGCTGGTTGCTGATCAAGTTGTCACGGTATTCTTGCCACAACTGACTTTGCTGGTCGACAGCGGCAAGGGCTTGCGATTGAGACAAGGTAGTCACTTCACTTGCATTGGGGATGCGTAGAATTTCACCCGCCCTCACAAGGTTGATATTGCCTTGTATAAAAGCAGATTGGTTGGCTTCAAGCAAAGCCATCATCATCTGCTCTACCGATACACCGGATTGCGCATTGGCTGTGGCGATTTCATACAAGGTATCACCTTGCTGCACCGTGACTTCTGTCGCTCCATCAGAGGTAGAACCTGTATCGATGTCATCCAGCGATACGATGGTCGATCCGTCATCTAATTCATCAACAGTGCCATCGATGTCATCGATCTCGATAACGTCGAAGTCTTCCGCAGCGTCTGTATTGTCTTCGGCAACGACAAAATCATTACCGACTTCTTCCGTGCCGCCAAACACCTCGACTTCAAACGAGTCAGGGTCAAAAGCGAGTTCTGCTTCACGGGCATCGATGGCGTCTGTGTTTGGTGCGGCCAGATCGGTCAGTGACACAATATCACCTTCACCCGAGACGTCAGACTCTGTGAGGAAATCCGAGTCAGCGACTTCATCACCGCTGCCATCAAAAACTTCTACTTCAAAGGTATCGGCAACAGCCGCATTCGTATCACGCTGGATCGGTGTCGGTGAGACCAACACTTCGGTATCACGTTGCACGATCGCCGGCTGATCTGTCACCGTACTGCGTTCGGTAGCGGTTATGAAAACGGGTGGGTCGAGAAGGACGGTGTACTCACGCACCATACGACCTTGCGGCCAGTCGACTTCAAGAAGAAAATTAAGAAACGGCTCGACAACCGGTCGTCTACTACTGATCCGGATGACAGGGACATTGGCACTCTGGTCGACCGTGAAGACCAGATCGGTCAGGGCTTGAGTGCGATCGATTCCCGCACGGGAAAAGGCATCTTCCGATGCAAGCTGCACTATCATGCCATCCAATTCGCCGGGCTTGACCGAAGTCAGGCGGATTTCGGCGTTCATTGGTTGATTTAGAGCCGAGCGCATCTCGATGTCGCCGAGTCCAAGACCGAAGGCGCCTCCGGAGGCCAGCGCTAGGCTGACTGCTGCTGCCGTTGCAAGTTTTCGCACTTTTTCTGTGTCCCGCTATGTCGATCGACACGGACCCGACGTTGGTATCGTCGTGGCTCGTGTCAAACGAAGTTATCTGTCACAACGCTATCTATAGCTGAATTATCGCATCAATTCAGCAGCTTAAGTTAGCGTTTACAAATGGTCAGACACCAGACATTCGGCAATCTGCACGCTGTTCAGCGCAGCACCCTTTCGCACATTATCGGAAACAACCCAAAGATTGAGCCCGTTTTCAGTGCTTATGTCCTCGCGAATCCGCCCTACAAAAACCGCATCAGTACCTGCTGATTCGGTCACGGCAGTCGGGTATCCCCCGTCCTTTCGCTCGTCCAATACCACTACTCCAGGGGCTCTCTCCAGCAATTCCCGGGCCTGATCAGCTTTGATTGGCTCCCGAGTTTCGATGTGCACGGCCTCTGAATGACCATAGAAGACAGGAATTCGCACACAGGTGGGATTCACCCGGATGCTTGAGTCTTCCATGATCTTGTGGGTTTCCCACACCATTTTCATCTCCTCCTTGGTATAGCCGTTCTCTTGGAAACTGTCTATATGCGGTAATGCGTTAAAGGCAATCTGCCTCGGGTAGATCACCGGATCGATCGACAAACCATTAAGTAGACGCGCAGTCTGGCCGCCAAGTTCCTCGATGGCGTCCTTGCCGGTGCCTGATACCGCCTGATAAGTGGCGACATTGACGCGGGTAATACCAAACGCATCATGCAGGGGTTTCAATGCGACCAGCATCTGAATGGTCGAGCAATTCGGATTGGCGATGATATTGGTATCTTTGTACTGGCCCAGAGTGTGGGCGTTGACCTCCGGGATAATCAGCGGTTTGTCATCGTCGTACCGAAACTGGGAGGTGTTGTCGATGACGACACAACCGGCCGCAGCGGCTTTTGGAGCATAAATTTTTGACACCGATGCACCTGGCGAAAATATACCGATCTGTACGGTGCTGAAATCGAAGGTGTCCAGATCCTGAACAACCAACTGCTTGTCGCCAAACTCGACCCGCTTACCCGCAGAGCGGGCACTTGCCAACGCATGAATCTGGCCAACGGGAAAATTTCGCTCGGCGAGGATCGACAGCATGGTTTCACCGACCGCACCCGTCGCACCCACAACGGCAACATCGAACTTCCTGGACATGATTTCTAGTTTCCTGAGAGCGCAGCCAGCACGGCAGCACCCATATCTTTTGTGTTAACAAGTGTTTCGTTTGCATCACCGGTGGCAATGTCGTGACAGCGGTAGCCTGCCGTCACGACTTGTCCGACTGCTTTTTCGATGGCATCGGCGGCTGCGGCTTCATTCAAGGTGTAGCGCAACATCATCGACGCTGACAGGATGGTCGCCAGCGGGTTGGCAATTCCCTGGCCGGCAATATCCGGCGCCGAACCATGCACCGGCTCGTACATGCCCTTACCTTGTTCATCGAGCGATGCCGAAGGCAACATGCCGATCGAACCCGTGAGCATCGCAGCTGCATCAGACAGAATGTCACCAAAAATATTGCTGGTGACAACAACATCAAACTGCTTCGGCGTTTTTACCAGTTGCATGGCGGCGTTGTCGACGTACATATGACTAAGTTCAACGTCGCTAAAGTCCTTCGCAACATCAACAACGATTTCACGCCACAGTTCAGAGACTTCCAGCACATTGGCCTTGTCGACCGAACAGAGTTGCTTGTTACGTGCACGGGCTATCTCGAAGCCACGGACGGCGATACGCCGAATTTCGCTTTCGCTATACACCATCGTGTTGAAACCGACGCGCTCGCCATTACGTGTTTCGATACCACGTGGTTCACCAAAGTAGATACCGCCAGTCAGCTCGCGCAAGATCATCAGATCAAGACCACCGACCAGCTCTGGCTTCAACGCCGATGACGCGGCCAGTTCCGGATACAGAATCGCCGGACGCAAGTTGGCAAACAAACCAAGCTCTGAACGCAAGCGCAACAAGCCACGCTCAGGTCGCTTGTCACGTGGTGCCTTGTCGTACTGAGGCCCACCAATTGCACCAAGCAGAATGGCATCAGCATCACGGCAGGCGTCAAGCGTTGCAGCCGGCAAGGGATCATCATGCTTGTCCCAGGCAGCGCCACCGAAAACATGTGTCTCGGTCGTCAAGCCAAGCTTGTGTGATGTATTGACGGCCTCGAGTACATCAACCGCCGTGGCAATGATTTCGGGACCGATGCCATCACCCGGCAGCACGGCGATTTTTCTTGACTGACTCATTCAAACGGTCTCCGCGTCGGGTACTTCAGATTGTTCAAGGACTTGTTTCTCGTTGGCAGCCGCCGCATACCAGGCCTGCATATGCAGATCCTCCAGTACTCGCTTTGCATACTGGGCGGATTCAAAAGGCAACTGTATTTTATAAGTATTGAAGCGCGATACGACCGGCGCATACATCGCATCCACCACACTGTAATCACCAAACAACCAGGGGCCACCGCTTTCCTGCAAGGCATCTTCAAACAACTGCACGACGCGATTGATGTCGATACGTGTTTCAAGGTTTGGTTCAAAACCATTCACAATGCGCCGGCAGTTCATCGGCATGGTGCTACGCATGGATTCGAAACCTGAGTGCATTTCGGCGCTCATGGCTCGTGCCCGTGCGCGAGTGGTACTGTCTTGCGGCCATAAGTAAATACCCCCTTCCTTGTCAGCGAGATACTCACAGATAGCCAGAGAATCCCATAACACCAAGGGCCCGTCATGCAACACCGGCACCTGTCTTGAAGGGCACCACTCATCCATCATGGCGTCCATCTTGTCAGTAAATAGCGGGATATTGACTTCGGTAAAGCCAATGCTCGCATGCTTCATCAATATCCAGGGACGCAGGGACCATGAAGAATAATTTTTGTTGCCGATAACAAGCTTCACGTGAACAGCCAGGGAGCTTGTTTACGGCGCTTGGCTTCGTAGTCTTCGATATGATTACGCTGCTGCAGTGTCAGCTCGATATCATCAAAGCCATTCAACAGACAGTGTTTGCGAAAGCTGTCCACTTCAAACGGATAGACATCACCATTCGGGGTCGTGACGGTCTGTGCTTCCAGATCAATAGCCAGTTTATAACCCGGTGTTGACGCACATTCAGCACCGAGCTTGTCGCAGATAGTCTTGTCTAGAACTATCGGTAACAAACCACTTTTGAATGAGTTGTTGTGGAAAATATCGGCAAAGCCCGGTGCGATCACCGAACGAAAGCCATAGTCATCGAGTGCCCAAACAGCATGTTCCCGTGAAGAACCACAACCAAAATTCTCACCGGCAATTAAAACTTGCGCATCTTTGTAACGCGGTTCGTTGAGTACGAAATCCGGATTCGGTTGACGACTGTTCGGGTCCTGACCGGGAAACCCCGGATCAAGATAACGCCACTCATCAAACAAGTTGACACCAAAGCCGGAGCGCTTGATCGATTTGAGAAACTGCTTCGGAATGATCGCATCGGTATCGACATTGGCACGCATCAGTGGCAAGGCCAGACCGTCAAGCTTATTGAATTCTTTCATGTGTCAGTACTCCATTCAGAAACTGCGTACATCGACAAAATG
>CAYUZB010000059.1:0-13888 GCA_964449565.1 uncultured Granulosicoccaceae bacterium
AACTAATAGATAGCCTGATTGCTAAGGACTATGACGCTGCAAAATCTTTTCTGGACCAAGGAGCCAACCCGGAAGCCATTCTCGGTGAACAACAATCTGACCATGCTGTATGCTCCGCTCTTGATGATCGCGGTTCTCAGTTTATAGAATTGCTTGTCGAATACGGCGCATCGCCCAATACATATTTCAACGTAGGGTACCCATCCAGACGAACACCTTTAGCTTGCGCGGTTGATTTGTATAACCCTCCAGCATTTGAGTTTCTCTTGGAGATCGGGGCTAATCCTAATGCAGATCTATGCAAAGAATGTGAGGGCATCCATATAAACAGGAGAACAATTCTCACAGCTGCGCTTTCGAGATTATATTTTCCGTTTGCAATCGCTTTAGCTAAAAGATACGAACCTCACCCAAACGAACTCGATGACATCAAACGTTTTCTAGAACATTCACACTACAATGAAGCCCACCCATGGAACGACATACGAAATGAGCTTATTCAATGGGTATTTGATCAAGGTGTCGACTTCAAACCCTCACCTGCTGACAAACCTGTCAACGGGATCATTCACGAATGCGTCTTTTCTTACCGCGACATGGAAGAAGGACTAGCCAAGGGAACAATTTGCCGTGATTAAAAAATATTTATATCGTACATTGAGAAACGCAAATACGAATACAGCACTGCTCATGCTGGTTGCAACAGTATTTGGACTCTCTCAAGCTCACGCAAATCACCTGCTTGAATCCCAAACACTGTCCAACTGCAGAACCGCGACCACTGAACAGCATCCATTAGTCGAGTACGAGACAACAATGGCTCTTATGGAGAAAGGTGAATTCGACGAAGCGATTTATTGTTTTTATCGTGGTCAGCTTCGCTACCGGATTCATCTCGCGGCCCGCCCTGATCTTGACCCCTCGGCTGACCCAGCCTTGTTTGGAAGTTTGAATGGCTTCATTGGCGCTATAGTCAATGGACATGCACAAAGCGATTTGCCATCGTTGGTTGAGACTATCGATGAAGTTCTCAAATGGCATGAAAGTTCGAAAGACCTGTTCACGCCCAAAGATCAGTTTCCTGAGGCACACGAACAACAGCGTGAAGGACTGAAACGCTTGCAAGAGCAATTTGCAGAAAGCGCGGACTCGCCGCAAGACTGAATAAAGTCTGGAAGCGCAATGCGACTATCGGGGAGCGGTCAAGGGATACAGGTCGTAAACATCGACCAAGCAGTTTGATCGATGAACAAGCATTGATCAAAAAAGTGCTGAGAAGGAAGTTGGTGGAGCTACGCGGGATCGAACCGCGGACCTCTTGCATGCCATGCAAGCGCTCTCCCAGCTGAGCTATAGCCCCACGCGGACGCGAAGAATACGGCGAGCGCCGGTGAGTGTCAAGCGACGGGGCTGGGTTTTACGCAAACTCACGCCGAATGTCTGACGCCATTCGTGGTTGTGATCGAATAGTCGGCCGAAATCTCGCCCATAGACAGTAAACTGCGCACATCACTCATCGTCGAGCTAGAGGTTCCTGCATGCAAATTCCAATGGGCACCGTGGTCACAGCGACCATGCTGATCGGCACCTTGTTCGCGTATCAAGCGCCAACTGGTGGGCTGAATAAGTTTGTACCCAAGGTGCTGACCAAGGCTGTGGGCTTTGTTCTGGGGGCCGCTGGGCTATGGAATGTTCTCTGGTATGGACTTCAGAACCTCACACAATTCTGGGGGCATATGGCACTAGGCTCAGGTGTGGTGATGGTGGCGGTGAGCACCTTGCTCCTTCTGCCATCAGAACGCATACCGCGATTCATTACCCGGCTGCGCCCTATCCTGTTACTCCTGCTAGCGGGCTATGGCGCTTACTACGCATGGACGATCTACAACTTGTAAATCGTCACCCTGCATCTCGTCGCCTACTCGCTTGCGCTTGGTAGTCGTAAAAAACGCAACACACACCTAGTACTGGTTACGCCGATTCCGTAATTCCGCAAATACAGCGACATCGCTGGCAGATTCCATCCCCAAGGTTTTACGAATTCCCGAATCACTAGTGCGCAGAAACGGATTCGTTGCCAACTCATCGGACAATTTGCAGGGAATCGTTGGCTGACCGTCAGCACGCAATGCCTTGATCGACGCAACACGAGTTACAAGCGCCTTGTTATCGGGATCAACATCTGTTGCAAACCTGGCATTGGTCTCGGTGTATTCGTGAGAACAATAAACCGTTGTCTCAGCTGGAAGCTTGGCCAGTTTCTGCATACTGTTGAACATCATCTCTGCGTCACCTTCAAACAAGCGACCACAACCCATCGCAAACAAGGTGTCCCCGGTAAACACGACCTGAGCATCCACAAAGTGATAATTCATCATATCGGTGGTGTGCCCGGGCGTGTGAATCACGGAAACCTTGTGACCGGAGAAGTCGATGACATCTCCGTCGTTGACATGCTCGTCCAACCCGTCAATTTTCGATGACAATGGCGCTGGCCCTATGACCTTGCATCCAGTCGCCTTTTTTACCGCCAGTGTACCGGCAGTATGGTCACCATGATGATGCGTCAACAACAGATGACTTAGTGTCCATCCCCAAGATTCAAGTGCTGCCAACGTGGCACTCGCGTCACCAGAATCAATGCTGGCCGTAGCACCTGTTTTCGCGTCATGTACCAGTACACCGTAGTTGTCGCCACCATATGGATACTGATGAAATTCAAGTCTACTCATAATCGTCTCTCAAGCAACGCCTGCAAGTGATGCTTCACCCGCGGCGACGCAACCTCTAGCGTCCGGTTCACCGGACACATAACGTAGTATTTCCACAACTTGCTCTGGCGTCTTGGCCCAAGCCATGGCCGCGGCATCGACTTCCTTGAGTGGATGTACGATATCGTCGTCGTGCAACGTTATGTAAGGCTTGCCCAGCGCCGAACAATAGCCGGCATCAAAGGCCGCATTCCATTGCTTGTACTGGCTACCAAATCGAATGACCGCAACATCGCATTGTTGAATCTGCGTACGCGTGCGAATCGCATTGACTTTCGAAGACTGGTTGTCGCGGAGAAAACCCGCTGGCACCTCGCCAAGATAGTCACCTGCGGCATCACTTGCTTCATGATTAGTGACAGCCGATACAAATCGTAACGGTAGCTTTGCGTCAAGCGATGCTTGCATAATTCGCTCACGCCAGTCGGTGTGAATCTCACCGGATAAATAAACTGTCCACGTCTGGCCCATGGTTGTATGCTCCTGTGACCCTTAATTGCCCATTGGTATTCGCGTAGCTTACGTCAAAATGTGGGAATCCTTGCAAAATCTCGTCAGTCTCAGCAGCACTAATCTGCTGATCGCTCTGGTTGTTGTATTCGTCGCCGGGCTGGTACGAGGATTTTCAGGGTTTGGTCTGTCCGCTCTGACGATGGCTGGGCTAACGGTCATCATCCCCCCCATTGCGCTGATTCCTACCTGTTATCTGATCGAAGCGACAGCGAGCCTAGTTATGTTACGCGGCGGTATTCGAAACGCAGACTTTCGTATTGTTTTGGGATTGGCGATCTTTTCAGCGATCGGTTTTCCGCTCGGTTTGTCGGCAACAAAATTTTTCGAGCCATCCACCTCGCAGATGACTGCACTGGTACTGATCATCATCCTGGCATTGATGCAACTACTAAAGAAGAGTCCCGCCTTTCTCGGTACTCGACCCGGGCTCTATGCCGCCGGTCTGACGGCAGGCGTTGTCACCGGGCTAGCCAGTCTCGGCGGCATGGTGGTAGCGCTATACGTTTTGGCACAGAAAACACCCATCGCGGCGATACGCGGATCACTGGTGATGTATCTGTTTATCGGCATGTTCACGTCGGGCACTTCACTCGTACTCATGGATGTGATGACAAAAACAGCCTTTATGCGTGGTCTGGTATTCGCACCGGTAGTTATTATTGGTGTGTTGTTAGGGAGCCTGTTGTTCGACCCCTCACGCGAAGTCTTGTACAAGCGGGTATGCCTGCTGCTGCTTATCAGCCTCGCCACGCTGGGCATGGTTCGCTTGATCGCTTGATCGCTACAGCACATCCAAATTAACTATGACTTGCTAATCAGTCAGACACAAAGCGACACTGCTTTCTCGACTCTGGAGACCACTTCATCCTTGCCAATCAGTGCCAACGTATCGGCAAGGGATGGTGACGCCGTGCCACCGGTTACGGCAAGTCTTAGCGGTTGGCCCAATTTTCCAAAACCGATTTCAAGATCACTGACAGTTTGATCAAGCAACCCCTGAATAGTGTCAGGCTGCCAATCCTGCAGCGCTTCAAAGCCTTTGATAACCGCCTTCAGCACATCAGCCGTTGGGGCCTTAAATTGTTTTTTTGCCGCTTTCTCATCATAGCTTGTGGGCGCTTCATAAAAGTAACGCGCAGACGCTGCCATCTCGACAAGCGTTGATGCGCGGTCACGCAGCAGATTGGCAACTTCGCTCAATGCAGGTCCGTCACTGCTATCAACCGAAATTGCAGCCAGATAAGGTTGCAAGGCTTCAGCGAGCTCAGCACTCGGTTTGGCCTGAAGATACTGCTGATTGACCCAATCAAGTTTTTTGGTATCAAACACTGCACCTGAACGATTTACAGCCTCGAGTGTAAAGAGATTGATCATCTCATCAGCAGTGAACAACTCCTGATCTTGATGTGACCAGCCAAGTCTCACCAGGTAGTTCAGCAATGCCTCAGGCAAATAACCATCATCCTTGTACTGCATAACACTGACCGCGTTGTGACGTTTGGACAAACGCTTGCCATCTTCACCCAGAATCATTGGCAGATGCGCATAGACAGGACGCGCAGCCCCCAGTGCCTCGAGAATATTGATTTGCCGCGGGGTGTTGTTGACATGATCATCGCCACGAATAACGTGGGTGATCGCCATGTCCATATCATCAACCACGACGGTCAGATTGTAAGTCGGGGTTCCGTCAGAGCGCATGATGACAAGATCATCCAACTCACGATTGTCGATAACGATTTCGCCCTTGACCGCATCTTCAATGATGACCTTCCCTTGCAGGGGATTCTTGAACCTGACCACCGGCTCAACACCTTCCGGTGGTGCCTCGTCACGATCACGCCAGTGACCGTTATAACGTGGCTTCTCCTTGCGCTGCATGGCCGCCTCACGCATCTCATCGAGCTCCGCAGGCGTGCAATAACAATGATAGGCATGGCCGCTGTCGAGCAACTGCTGTACGACTTCCCGGTACCGGTCGAAATGTTGAGTCTGGTAGAACGGCCCCTCATCGGCATCTAGGCCGAGCCACGCCATGCCGTCGAGAATCGCCTGAACGGACTCCTTGGTCGAGCGGGCACGATCAGTATCCTCGACCCTGAGCACAAACTGACCACCGTGTTTTTTCGCAAAAAGATAGCTGAGGAGCGCCGTCCGGGCACCTCCAATATGGAGATAACCGGTGGGGCTTGGGGCAAAACGCGTTCGGACTGTCATGGTAATGGCAACACTTGAGGGTCGCTGAGTGTATCAAAGACGGTAAAATTAACCGCCATTGCGCCAATCGGTTCACGCCGCAATCGTACCGGGCAGGACTATAATTACCGCAACCTGATCCATCAGCACCCATGTCCGCGACCGACACAAAAGCCCGAGCAAGACCTGCCTCCCCTCGCTGGTTCTCCTGTGCCGCGACAGATGTTGGCCATGTCCGCAAGACCAACGAAGATTCCTACCTGGATGCGCAAGAGCAAGCGCTATGGGTAATTGCCGATGGCATGGGAGGCCACAGTCGAGGCGATCGCGCCAGTCAGGCTATTGTCGAAAACCTGGTTGATTTTTCCGCCTCAGACTCACCGCGCGACAACCTCGACGACATCATCGAACGTTTGCGCAAAGCCAATGATGTCTGCCGAGAAGCCACCGATGGTCAAATGATGGGCAGCACGGTCGCCGTACTACATATCCATCAAGACAAGGCCTATGTGGTTTGGGCCGGTGATAGCCGAATTTATCGCCTGCGCGGCGATGAGTTTTCGCAGCTCACTGACGATCATTCACTGGTGCAGGAACTACATCGTCTAGGCGAACTCACGGCTTCCGAGGCAGAAAATCATCCGTCACAAAATGTGATTACCCGTGCTATTGGTGTCAATGACGAGCTTGACGTACAGGTTCGACAAGTAGAACTTGAAGCGGGTGATCGATTTTTATTGTGCAGCGATGGATTGTTCAAGGATGTAAAACCCACTGAGGTCGAGACGAATCTCCGCGATCCATCTCCCCGTCAGGCACTCGCTGCATCCGTTGAACTCGCACTCAGACGTGGCGGCACGGATAATGTCACCGCCATCGTCGTACAAGTTGCCGCCGCTTGATCAGTGAACGGCAGCCACACTCGGCACTGACGCTGTGTTGCTGAATGTCAGCGAGTCATCGTCAGAATCAATATAGACCGTTTCACCTGCGGCAAAGTCTCCCGCCAGAATTCGCTGAGCTAACGGATTCTCGATTTGCTGCTGTATCTCCCGTTTCAGCGGACGCGCACCGTAGACCGGATCAAAGCCCGCCGAGCCGATTCGATCAAGCGCTGCATCGGTGATTGACAACTCAAGCTGCCGCGCTTCCAGACGCGCTGCCAGCTGCTTTATCTGAATACCGGCAATCATGCGAATGTTCTCGGCGGACAATGGCTTGAAAACCACGGCTTCATCGATCCGGTTTATAAACTCCGGACGGAAATGCTGCCCGACAATGTCCATAACGGCCGATTTCATTGCCTGATATTTTTCAGCTTCGCCGAGCGTTGCATTGTCACCCTTGTTGTCATTGATATCCTGAATCGCGTGACTACCGAGGTTCGAGGTCATGACAATGACGGTATTCTTGAAGTCCACTGTACGCCCTTGTCCATCCGTCAGGCGCCCATCATCAAGCACTTGTAACAAGATGTTGAATACATCCGCGTGTGCCTTTTCGACCTCATCCAGCAAGATGACCGAGTAAGGTTTACGACGCACTGACTCAGTCAGGTAACCGCCCTCTTCGTAACCGACATATCCCGGCGGTGCACCGATCAATCGTGCAACTGAATGCTTCTCCATGAATTCTGACATGTCGATTCGCACCATCGCATCATCTGCATCGAACATGAAACTTGCCAGTGCTTTGGTCAGTTCAGTTTTGCCAACGCCGGTCGGCCCGAGAAACAGGAATGAGCCGATGGGTCGATTCGGATCGGACAAACCCGCACGCGAACGTCGAATCGCATCCGACACCGCTTCCATGGCCTCGTGTTGTCCGACAACGCGTTTACCAAGCTCGGCCTCCATGCGCAGCAGTTTTTCCTTTTCCCCTTCCATCATCTTGTTGACCGGGATGCCCGTCCACTTCGCAACAACCTCGGCAATTTCTTCCTCGGTGACATTCGTGCGCAGTAGTGTCAGATCCTGATCATCAGATTGTTCAAGCGCTTCGTTCAACTTCTTTTCAAGCGCTGGAATTTGACCGTATTGCAGTTCCGACATGCGTGCGAGATCACCGGCGCGGCGTGCGGTCTCGAGTTCAAGTCGAACACGTTCAAGCTCTTCTTTGAAACCCGCAGCATTTTGTACCGATGCTTTTTCCGCGTTCCAGATCTCTTCGAGATTGGCAAACTCCTTTTCAAACCCGGCAATATCCTCATCGAGATCTTGCAAGCGCTGCTTCGATGCATCATCGGGCTCTTTTGCCAGTGCCTCACGTTCGATTTTCAATTGAATAAGCCGCCGCTCGAGACGGTCGAGTTCTTCAGGCTTCGAATCGATCTCCATGCGAATATGCGAGGCTGCTTCATCGATCAGATCAATCGCCTTGTCCGGCAACTGACGATCACTGATATAACGATGCGACAAGGTTGCTGCTGCAACAATGGCCGGATCGGTTATATCGACCCCGTGATGCACTTCATAGCGTTCTTTCAATCCACGAAGAATGGCGATCGTCTCCTCTACCGTGGGCTCATCGACGATGATTTTCTGAAAGCGCCGCTCCAGGGCGGCATCTTTTTCAACGTACTGACGATACTCATCAAGCGTTGTCGCACCAATGCAATGCAATTCGCCACGCGCTAAGGCAGGCTTGAGCATATTGCCAGCGTCCATAGACCCTTCGGCCTTACCCGCACCAACCATCGTATGAATTTCATCGATAAACAGAATGATCTGCCCTTCTTGTTTGGCAAGGTCATTCAGAACTGACTTCAAACGTTCTTCAAATTCACCACGAAACTTGGCACCCGCTATCAGCGCACCCATATCAAGCGACAGCACGCGCTTGTTACGAATGCCGTCAGGTACCTCTCCGTCGACAATACGTTGTGCCAGACCTTCAACCAGCGCGGTTTTACCGACGCCCGGTTCTCCGATAATGACCGGATTGTTCTTGGTTCGGCGTTGCAGCACCTGAATGGCTCGGCGGATCTCATCATCACGACCAATGACGGGATCGATCTTGCCCTGCTCGGCACGTTCGGTAAGGTCGATCGTATATTTTTCCAGTGCCTGGCGTTGCTCCTCGGCATTCGGATCGGTCACCGGGCCGGCTTGTACCGTCTCGATGGTTTTCTCGAGTGCACTTAGATTGGCACCATGCTCAAGCATCAATGTTGCAAGCGCATTATTCTTGTCGCTAAGGGCCGCGAGTACAAATATCTCGGAGGTTATGTACTGATCACCGCGTGTCTGCGCTTGTTTATCGGTCAAATTGAACAAGCGGTTCAGCTCATTGGATACATGAAGCTGCCCGCCGCCACCTTGTACCTGCGCCAGCTTGTCGAGTGTTTGATCCAATCCAGCACGAAGGCCGTTGACATTGACACCCGATTGCGCGAGCAACGGTCGTACACCACTGCCGTCCTGATCAAGCATGGCGATCATGAGATGGGCGGCTTCAATGAACTGATGATCTCGCCCCAGAGCCAGTGATTGAGCGTCTTGCAAAGCCAGCTGAAACTTGCTGGTCAGTTTGTCCATTCGCATGAGTATCTCCCCACGTAAAACGAATTTTTAGTCAGATGATGCAATCATGGTGTTGACAGCGGTCAATTCAAGCAAGGCTAATGAGACGGGCTTTCAGGATCCGATAACCAGGCCACGGTAGCCATTCTGCCGCTGGCAGTGCCATCACGGCGATAGGAATGAAATAGCGTCGCTTCGGTCAAGGTACAGTGGTTGCCACCGTAGAGTTGAATATTCCCCCAATCGTTAAGTTCTCGCGTCGCGAGCTGGTACAGATCGGCTAGAAATTTACCGGGAGTCTTCCTTGCAGTGAACGCAGCTGCATTGTCGGGCGACAAGTCAACAAACGCCTGTCGTACCTCCTCACCCACTTCAAAGGCAGTTGGCCCGATCGCCGGACCCAACCAGGCATGCAGTGTTAATCCTGAAGAAAATTTCTCAAGTGCGGCGGTTACAACACCTGCGGCGAGGCCACGCCATCCCGCATGCACGACCGCTACCTCGGTTCCGGCAGTATCCGTAACCACCACCGGCAGGCAATCCGCGGTAAGCACAGCAATCGCCTTTCCCGGAAGATTTGTCCACGCCCCATCAGACTCTTCAGATGCCGTCTCGTGTTCACTCTCTCGGATCACTTCAATTTGCGTCCCATGCACTTGATTCAGCCATAGCGGTTCAGACGGTATGGACCAGGCTTCGCGAAATAGTCGCCGATTTTCTTCAACAGAATGGTTCTCATCATCGACATGCAAGCCAAGATTCAATGAATCATAAGGCGTCCGACTCACACCACCGAGACGGGTCGACGTCAATGCAGTCACCCCGCCAGGTTCCGACCAACCCGGCGTTATACATGTCAATAGCTCAGCCATCGTTCTTGCTCGATAGAGTTTGATGCGCGTATCGAAGCGCACTGATCAGGTTTTGCATGTCTTCGGGCGCGCCCACCTCACAAGACAGCAACTCCCCGGTATCTGGATGATAAAACGCAAGCTCCGTCGCATGCAGGGCCTGGCGTTTGAAATTGCAGACTTCCGGCAAATTGGAGAGGCGCTTGGGCAGGACGGCAGCACGTCGCCCATATACCGGGTCGCCTAACAAGGGGTGGCCGACATGACTCATATGCACACGAATCTGATGAGTACGACCGGTCTCGAGTTTGACGGACAAAAGGGCGGCATCGGTAAAACGTTCGAGGCTTTCATAATGCGTAACGGCATGCTTGCCGCCAGATACCACCGCCATGCGTTTTCGATCACGAGGATGCCGGCCAACCGGTTCATCAATCGTACCGTTGATCAGATCATGATCGGCTTGCACCACGGCCAGATAACGCCGGCTGACCGTGCGCGCCTGCAGTTGCCGGACCAGATCGGTATGCGCTTCCAGCGATCTTGCGACGACACAAAGTCCTGACGTTTCCTTGTCCAGCCGGTGGACGATACCGGCCCGAGGTACGGCACGCAGTGAAGGATCAAGATGCAGCAGGCCATTCATCAGAGTGCCCGTCCAGTTGCCCGGTGCCGGGTGCATGACCAGACCCGCCGGTTTGTTGATCACAAAGACATCCGCATCCTCGTGCACCAGACTCAACGCCAGCGACTCCGCCTGAATTTCCCGGGCATTGTCTCCGTCAAAATCGATCGCTGACTCATCACGCACATCAGGCGGTAAGGACAACGCCAGCTGCTCGCCGCCGATCAAGCGGTCTTTGCTGCGTCGCGACTGCCCATTGACGGTCAGGTAGCCATCGGCAATCCAGCCCTGCAGCCGACTGCGCGAATAGGTGCCAAACAGGCTTGCGGCGACCCGATCAAGGCGTTCACCGGCCTGATCAGGGTCAACCTGAAATGTGACATCTACTAAAGAATTGCTCAAAGCTTACTCATTGATCTCAAAGGAACCCGATGGGTTCGCTATACTTTTCTCATGATAAACATTCAGTCGGCGCAGCGCATGGCGTTTCAAGCTCTCCCCCAAAAAAGCGGCCCGGTTCGATTTGCAGCCAGGATTGCACTCGCCACCGCCATTCTGCTCGGCGTCGCCTGTAGCAGTGCCCCGCAAACTCGTGCGCCGGACGGCAGTGCTGAAGAACTGTATAACAACGCCAAACGCTCATTGAATCAGGGCGATTTTCAATCCGCTATCAGCTTTTTCGAATCCTTGGGCGCTCGCTTCCCGTTCGGGACCTATACCCAGCAAGCGCAGCTGGATATTGCCTACGCCTATTTCAGGCAGGATCAATACGACGCCGCAGTCGATTCGGCCGATCGCTTCATCAAGCTGTACCCGCGCAGCGATAACATCGATTACGCCTTTTACATCAAGGGAATCAGCCATTATTCCCGCGGTGGATCGGCAATGGAGCGCATTTTTCCTCGCGACCTTGCGCGCGTAAATCAGAACTGGCTGCGCTCATCTTTTGCTGAATTCGACAATCTGGTACGCCGCTTCCCTGACAGCGAATATGCCGATGACTCCATCGCTCGAATGCGACATCTAAGAAACGAGATGGCACGTCACGAACTGATTACCGCTGAGTTCTATTTCGAGCGTGGTGCTATGGTCGCAGTCATAAACCGTATGACTCACTTGCTCGAGCATTTTGATGGCTCCAAGCATGTGCCAGATGCGCTGGCCTTACTGGCAAGAGCCTATGACTCCTTAGGTCAGGATGATTTGAAGTCTGATACCCTTCGTGTACTGTCTCTGACCGAACCAGATCACCCAGCCGTCAAGAGTTGAACTGACAGGGGGGTCTTCGAGCAAGTTTCCCCAATCAAGTTACCCCCCAATTTAGTGCACACGTAGAGTGTGTGTGATGTATTTCACAAATTAACTCGAATGCCGTCTGCGGCTGTCTATCAAGCGGCTGCGTTTTCAATGGTCTGATACTTGCCTCAAGGCTGGGTCATATGCTTCGAAAAACGTAGCCGACCTTTGAGTTCCATCGAACCGACTATCAAGCGCCACACCAACCCCGGAACGCACGTTGCCGATTGGCCTGTGCTGCGCCTGTTCAACCAATATCGCCTGCTGATGTTGATGGCACTGGCCGCCGTTTTTTACATCGCCGAGGATCAGCAAACGTTGGGATCTCGCGACAGCGAGCTATTTGCGACGATTCACCTTGCTTATCTGGTAACCACTTTATTATTTGTCTACCTGATATTGCTACGTAAGCCGAATGCGCAAAGTCAGTTTTTTTTGCAGTGCTACGTTGATATTCTTGCGATTGGCGGCTTGATGTTCGCCAGCGGCGGCATCAATAGTGGCTTGGGTCCATTGCTACTGATCAATCTGGCGTTACTCAGCCAAATGACAAGCGTTCGCTACGCCTTGCTGTTCGCAGCGATCGCCACAAGCGTTGTTTTCAGTGAGGAACTCCTAGCTCAATTTCTATTGGGTAACCGAGAAGCCGATTTTCAATCAACAGCCTTACTCGGGACATTGCTCTTTCTGACAGCTTGGGTCATGGCTGTGCCCATGCGTCGCCTGACGAGCAGGCACATTACAGAAGCGACTCATTCGCGTGTCGGACTCGATGTCAAACAGATCGCCCATCTGAACGAAGAAATTATTCGCGAACTGGATTCCGGTGTCATTGTCATCGACAACGCTGATGAAATTCAATTGATAAACGACACAGCGCGATCCTTGCTCGGCGCGGAATTTACGGCAATACCAATACCACTAAGACTCCTTAGCATAGACCTCGACAATCATCTCAAAGACTCAGAGGTCTCGCCGACACTAGGCACCCGGCCTTTCAAAGTCGCCGGTAGCAATCAATCGATTCTGCCTCAGTACATACCACTGTCCAATGGCGGTATGTTGATCAAACTCGATGATCACGCACACATTCGCCAACAGTATCAGCAACTGAAATTGGCATCACTTGGACGCTTGTCGGCAAGCATTGCTCATGAGATACGCAACCCGCTCGGTGCAATTTCGCATGCCGTACAACTGGTCCAGGAATCATCTACGGTCAACGAAAAAGATCTCGAACTCCTGAACATAGCCAAACGCCATACAACGAGAATCAATCGCATTGTTGAAGATGTTCTGCAATTATCGAATCGACAGCGCGTCATTCTCGATGTCCTGGACTTGGCGAAGGTAATCACTGATTTCAAAGACCGTTTCCTCGCCGAAAACGGACTCGACGCTGATTCAATCAAGTGCGATATCGAACCGGGCTTGTTTGCGATGTTCGATAACGAGCACCTGGATCAAGTGTTATGGAACCTTTGCTCGAATGCTCGATTGCATAATGGTGAGTTGGATCTGACCATCATCATCAAGTGTTGGCGCGCTCATAACAATACCGCTGTTATCGATCTTATGGACAATGGAAAGGGAATTTCAGATATGGAACGCGAGAACCTGTTCGAGCCATTTTACTCAACTCACCATGCGGGCACAGGCCTCGGTCTTTTCATCATTCGTGAACTCTGTGATCTGAACAAGGCACGAATAGAATGTCTAAAGCGGGACGAAGGCGCACATTTTCGTATTACGCTGAGTAACGCCCAGGAAATGGCAGCCTGATATGTCTAAAGTTGCCCTCATTGTCGACGACGAAGCAGACATTCGAAGCCTGATTGCGATGACGCTCGATCGGATTGGCTTCGATACACATACCGCGGCCAACCTTGAGGAGGCCCGTAACCTTGCTGACAGTTACCGATTCGATGTCTGTCTGACAGATATGCGCCTGCCTGACGGCAACGGAATCGACTTTGTTGAGTACATCGTCAAAACCCAGCCAGACTTACCCGTTGCCGTTATCACAGCCCACGGAAATATGGACGCGGCGGTTGATGCGATGAAGGCAGGAGCCTTTGACTTCGTCTCTAAACCTGTTGATATCGAACAGCTGCG
>CAYUZB010000059.1:13988-16266 GCA_964449565.1 uncultured Granulosicoccaceae bacterium
TGGAAGTCTGGAATCTCTGTCGCATAAGTATTCGCCCCGTTCGGATGAGCAGTCGCTTGTTGGCGGCGAAAAGCTAATTGGTAACTCGGCACCGATGCGCGAGCTTCGCCAACTCATTACCAAGGTTGCCCGGACCAATGCCCCCGTGTGGATAACCGGCGAATCAGGTACCGGTAAAGAACTCATTGCAAGGTTGGTACATCAGAACAGCGCACGGGCAAACGAATCGTTTGTCGCAGTCAACTGCGGCGCAATTCCGAGCGAGCTTATGGAAAGTGAGATGTTCGGACACAAAAAAGGCAGCTTTACTGGAGCAAACAATGACCATGAGGGATTGTTTCAACAAGCTAACGGCGGTACGCTCTTCCTTGACGAAGTTGCCGAATTGCCTTTGCATATGCAGGTCAAGTTACTACGTGTCATTCAAGAAAAGTCGGTGAGGCATGTGGGTGGAAATACCGAAATTCCGACCGATGTCAGAATTCTCAGTGCCAGCCACAAAGATTTAGGTGAAGAAGTGACGCTAGGGAAATTCCGACATGACTTGTACTACCGCTTAAACGTCATTTCGATCTGCTCCCCCAGACTCGCGGACAGAGCCGGTGACATTACTGACATCGCTCGATTTATTTTAAAGAAAATCGCAAGAACAAATGGCTTGAACCAACCTTTGGAGCTGTCGAGCGGTGCAATCTCAATACTGGAATCATATAATTTTCCAGGAAATATACGAGAGCTTGAAAATATTCTCGAACGAGCCTCTGCATTGGTTGACGGCGGAACTATCGAAGAAACCGAACTTGCCATCATGCCTAGTTCATCGGATACACCTGCGTCAGAAGATAATCACGTAGCTCCTACTGCAATTCGCCCAAGTGAACACCAGGATATTCTCGATGCACTGGAGAAGACGCGGTGGAATCGAAAGGCCGCAGCAGAGAAACTGGGGCTGACCTACCGCCAATTGCGCTACCGGATCAAACAATTTGGCATTGATAATAGCGACACAGGCACTTGAGGTCACTTGATGCGTCTCCCGCGGAGAGCCTTAGCCTTAAGTTTTGGCACAAATTGTCACTCAATGGACACTTCAATTGTCACTTGTTGACATAAATGTCACTCCAAGATGCCGATCAATTCAATGTAGATACGTATCACAACATGCCTATCTTACTGTTTTCATTAGCTTTTTTACTGCTTTCACAAAATAACCGCAACTGGCACAGCGCCTGCACTTAATAACTTGTCCCTACGGACGATAAAACATTCGTGGATCAGGGCTTGACACCTAGTCTGCTAATACAAAATCTCTGGAGATATAAAACAAATGGTTAAAGTACAAAAAGGTTTTACATTGATCGAACTCATGATCGTAATCGCGATCATCGGTATTCTGGCAGCTGTTGCTGTTCCTCAGTATGGCCAGTACACAAAGCGTTCTAAGTTTGTTGGTGAAGTAGTTAATCAGACAGCTCCTTTCAAAACTGCTGCAAGTCTTTGCATCCAGGATTTGAATACTACAGTTGGTTGTGACCACAACGTACAAAACATTCCAAACCAGTTGGGTGTAACGGGCGCATTGGCTAGCCTTACTGTTGCTGATGGCCTCATCACAGCAACTGGTGGAGTTGAAGTCGACAATGACACTTACACATTGACACCTACTTATGACGCAGCTAACAACACTCTTGATTGGACTGCTAGCGGTAGCTGTGTAACTTCTAACCTTTGCCGTCAGTAAGTCACACACTTTAAGTTGTAACGATACTGAAAGGGAGCATTTTTATGCTCCCTTTCACTTTCCATTTCCAGGAAATATATTTCACATGACTGCTAAGGACAAAAAACTAGGAAATGGATTCACTCTGATAGAGTTGATGATTGTAATAGCAATCATTGGAATACTTTCAGCCGTAGCAGTCCCGCAGTATGGGGCTTATACAAAACGCGCAAAATTCGCAGATCTTGTCCAAAGAACTGCCACACTAAAATCTGCAATTCACTTGTGTGTTCAAGACTTGAATACTTTATCCGAGTGTGAAAACGGTCTCAACGGCGTACCCTATGACATTACAACGCCGGATAAATATCTTGCCAGCATGACCTCGTCGAACGGAATTATAGAAGTTACTGCCACTAACGAACTCGACAATGGAGTTCTGAGACTAGAGCCAATGTTTAGCCCAATAGAAAATCAGCTTGAGTGGATAGTAGCTGGCAATTGCCTTACAAAAAACCTGTGCCGACCCTGATGTAATAATCCTATAGCATCACCAAC
>CAYUZB010000059.1:16366-22979 GCA_964449565.1 uncultured Granulosicoccaceae bacterium
CTATAGCATCACCAACGCGATGCTTCTACCCTGTGGCATATATCTTGCGCTAATCTAAACCGCAAGTACACATATATTGAACGCGCTTGCTCTCCATCTTCTTCAGATCGAATCGGCAAGTTATGAGCGTAACTGACAATCGATATGTCCGCAGTGCATTGCTGCTATTTCTGCTCCTTGCAATTGTAGCCGTCTATAAGCCAGGCTTGAATGGGCCATTCGTTTTAGATGACGCTACAAACATCCCCCAAACGAGCATTGATTACCTCACTCTAGAGTCAATCAGCAGAGTCGCAACTGATAACACAAGCGGAATCTTCGGCCGACCAATCCCGGTAGCGACATTCGCACTAAACCACTACTTCGGTGACGGCACACCGTACGCATTCAAACTGACCAATGTTGTTATCCATATTTTCAACACAGTACTGGTATTTATATTTGCCCACTTACTATTAAAAATAACCTCAAAAGAGTCTCATCGAACTGCTCGATCCAGGTTATTCGCAAGCACACTCATAATATCGGCGCTCTGGGCACTCCATCCGTATCAAGTTAGTACAGTATTGTATTCGGTACAAAGAATGACGATGCTAATGACAACTTTTTCAATACTAGCGATCATCTGTTACCTGAATGCGAGATTTGAATACAGCAACAGTACTAGAAATTTTTTCTTCTATACCGCATCCACGCTAATTTTTTCAATTCTCGCGTGCCTAAGTAAGGAAAACGGGGTACTCGTGATCCTTTACATCGGAATCATTGAACTCCTGATCCGAAAGAACAAATCCTACTTCAACCAGACCAAAACGGAAAATCGTCTCAGCATTGGACTTCTTGCATTCATAGGTCTTGGGATACTGGCTGGATTAGCATACTTCATCCTCAACATAGAGAGCCTCTTATCCTCTTATCAAATACGCGACTTTTCATTGTCACAAAGACTGGCAACGGAGGGAAGTGTACTTGTACTTTATTTAAAAAATATACTGATACCCAATATTTCAAATATGAATCTATATTGGGACGACTTCTTGATAATCTCATTCAGCAGTACCATTTTTCTGAAGAGCATTTCAATACTTCTTGCGTTCCTGGCAATAGCCATGCTACTACGAAAAAAAATACCACTCTTCACCTTTGGTATATTTTTCTATTTCTTGTCGCACACATTGGAATCTACATTTATACCATTGGAATTAGCTTTCGAGCATCGAAACTATATAGGCACTATCGGCCTTTCTATGGCCGTAGTTTCAGTTTTCACGCATTTTCTGGTGAAGCCAGACTTCAAGACAATAAAATCCATTTGCGCTGTCTTGACTCTGGCACTGTTGAGTTTTCAAACCTACTCTAGAAGCGTGGAGTGGAGTGACGACCTTGTCCTCAACTCTCTTGCTGTGGAAAATAATCCAAGCTCGGAAAGAGCAAAATTGTCCCTAGCCATCAGCTTACTGAACAGGTCAAAATTGACCGAAGCCGTTAATTTATTTGAAGCCGCCTCAAAAGAAAATACGTATGACGCGCATACCCACCTCCATTTACTTCAATTCAAAGCTTATGGTGGTGTATTTAATCAAGACGAATTCGAAAATACTTTAGAGTTGGTGAAAACCAGACCTGTAACCAATGACATTGTAATGGTTCTGGATGGCATGCTGACAAATGTGACCAATGGCATTTATCATTCACCAAATTTCAAGCAAATGTCGCAGTTATTCAAAGCTGCTACTGATAACCCCAACATAAAGGTTCACGACAACAACAGGGCTGTCCTCTACGCCCGATACTCAGCATCTCTTTCCCTGCAAAAGCAATACAAAGAAGCATTAACAGCGCTTGAATTCGCGAATAGACTCAATTCGCGAAATCCTGAAATTATCATCATGATGGCAGAAGTGCTAGAGGCACTCGGTCGTCAATCGCAGATCTCGGATGTAATATCCAAAATCCCGACCGATATCCTGATAACCGACGAGCAGCATACAAGGATCAACAGGCTCGAAACATTAACCAAGAGCCACGAAGGCAAATATCTGGATTTAACACAATCTCCGGACGAAGACTAAACTCCTTGAATATTGATAAAGATGACGCTCGATATGTCCGTAAATTCTCGCAATGATTTTTCAATCGTAATTCCGGCAAAAAATGAAGAAGCTGGATTAACTGGACTACTACCACAGATAAAGAAGCTTTATCCTAATGCCGAGCTAATTGTTGTTGACGACGGTTCTACCGACAATACCGCGAATACTGTCCGTGATGCTGGAGCGATTTGTATCAGCCATCCGGTCAGCCTTGGCAATGGAGGTGCGATAAAGACTGGCGCTAGATCAGCTTCACGTGAAATTATCGTATTCATGGACGCAGACGGTCAGCACAAACCAGCTGATATATCTCGCCTACTCGCCCAGATGGACGAAAATTTCGATTTAGTAGTCGGAGCCCGATCACACACCAGTCAGGCAACAAAGGCAAGAGCGATCGCAAACTATGCCTACAACAAGTTAGCTTCACTAATGACCGGATTTAAAATACTTGACTTGACATCGGGATTCAGAGCAGTACGACGGAATAAATTTCTTTCAATACTCTATTTACTGCCAAATAAATTTTCCTACCCCACCACAAGTACAATGGCCTTCTTTCGCTCAGGCTTTTTCGTCGCGTATGTCCCTATTGTTGCCGAGGCCAGAGAAGGGAAAAGTCACATAAAACTATTCCGAGACGGGATGAGATTTTTAATCATCATCCTGAAAATTGGCGCCCTGTTCTCTCCCATGCGCTTGTTTCTACCAATTAGCTTGGGGCTTTTTTCGATTGCAACTACCTACTATATATACACTTATATGAGTGACGGTAGATTTACAAATATGGGTATGTTGCTATATCTGTCAGCATTAACCGTCTTCCTTATTGGAATTGTGTCCGAGCAAGTGTCGGCTTTACACTACAAGGATACAAGCCGTGGCATCCGTCAGGATTTCAATATCGAGAGTAAAGAGTAAACGGTTAGACTTCAGCTAATCGACCGTCATTATGAACTTGTCACAACATAGGAAGTATATTTTTGCCTTGGCGATCTCATTTTTTATCGTGATTGCCTGCCTTGTTGTTACCTATATACTTGGTGACAGATTCTCTATTGAATTCGAAAATCTGAACCCATCAACGTACCTGACGTTTTTCGTATCAGTTGCGCTTATCTATTTTTTTTCATTTTACCTATGGACTCGGTTCAGCCTGCTGCTTGGGCAACCTAGAGATACACATGACGCTTTCATCGACACTGGCTTACTTGCTATCGGAAAATACATCCCGGGCAAATTCTGGGGAGTTGTCGCAAGAGGCGCGATATTAAAGGATGGGGTTAAAATCTCCCGAAAGCAGATTTCGGTATCCATCATCGAGCAGGCATTCACACTCGGTTGTGGAATCTTGTTAGTCATCGTTTTATTTACAAGTACCAATTTCAAGCTTGTTAAAGATTTCTGGTTACCAATATCAGGAATTGCACTTCTCGTGATTGCCCTCGTTGCGATTGCATGGCGATGGACAAATCGCAATTTCAATTTGGCCAACATAGCAAATATTAACTGGAAAATTCTCTCGTTTACGATTGCTTATATGTCAATGTGGCTGATCAGTGCGGTCCCATTAATTATCCTCATGACTGCAAAATCTCAGATGTCAGTAGTAGAAATCATCATTGCTAGTACAGCATTTATCAGCGCGATGATATCGGGTTGGTTAGCTGTATTCACACCCGGTGGCTTAGGCATTAGAGAAGCTGTTTTCTCATATATTTCACCCAATTCTTTGACATGGCAACAAGGGCTTTTCTGGATTACTTTACATCGAGGTCTATATGCGCTTTTCGACCTCGCATATGGAACATTGACTCTTGCATTCATTACCTTCAGACACAGAAGCGCCGATGTCACTCATTGATCATCTAACAGCTCCTGCCCCAAGACTTATTCTAAGGTTGGTGAAATTTGCATCGCTGCTGAAAAGCATTGATAAATCGGCAAATAGGGTCACAACTATCTGTGAAATCGGCCCTGGACTTGGGGATGCTGCCAGTTTGGCTGCAAACAAGTTATCGCCAGCAGTAATTGATTTATACGAGAGCTCTGACGATGCACGAGATATTCTATTAAGGCGATTTTCCAATAACAACGACATTGATGTACACAAGGATTTTGTTTCTGCAAACAAACATTATGATGTTGCTCTGTGCTTCGAAGTGCTGGAGCACATCGAGAACGACTTGGTGTTTATGGAACAGATCAACAAGACATTAGAAAACGGTGGTACTTTTTGCGGATCCGTGCCTTGCTACATGAGTAAATGGCAAGCTGTAGATGAGTTGGCGGGTCATTATCGTCGATACGAAGCGGATGAGCTTCGACTTAAGTTGGAAAAAGCCGGATTTTCCGATATCCAAATCCATACCTATGGATTCCCATTAATTAATATTCTTTACCCTTGGCGCCAATACTATTACTCAAAACTGTTAAGTAAACGAAGCGATCATGATAAGGATTTGGCTACTGCCAAAAGCGGTATATCCAGAGGCCTGGCATTATCATTCAACAAAAAATTCGTTTATAACGTAGTCACTGCATTTTCCTGGCTTCAATCCATCCCTGGCCTGACCAAATTAGGGGATGGCTTTGTCTTTGTTTGTAAAAAACCATGACAAAGCCTAGGGTTCTCATCGTCGGAGCTTACACAAGCACAGATGCGTATCCCAATGTCAAATATCGAATTCAAAAAATTAAAGAATTCTCAAATATCTCATCGGAAGAATTCAACGCCGGAACGCCAAAAAAAGTTAGCTACAGAACAAAAACAGGGCAAATCCTGTCATTGATGTCAATGGCTCTCTCGCTTATTTTGGCGAACATCAGAGCACTTATATATATCGTTCGTCGAAAAAAAAGATTCGATACTGTATATATTCCCTACCCGGCAATTCCACTGCTGTGGCTCATAAGCCTACTACCCATAACTTTTAGACCAAAGCGTGTAGTCGCGGATGTATTTATATCTCTCTATGATACCGTTGTTATAGATCGGAATATTCTTGCAAAGAAAAAATGGTCTGCCCGAATTTTACGGCGAATAGAACGAAGAGCGCTATCAGTTAGCTCGATCTCATTGACTGACACACCTGAAAATTCACACTACTATTCTCAATTGTACGACATCGATCTTGAGAAATTTTCAGATATACCACTGTCTATTGTTCGCGATCATTTTATACCTTGCGACCATAAAATTGAACATTCACGTGTCGATTTGCGAGTACTGTTTATAGGAACACTAGTTCCGTTACACGGAATTGAAATACTGTGTCAAGCCATTGAAATGCTAGATAAAGAAAACCATATAACATTTACTTTTGTGGGGAATGGGCAACAAGCCAGTATCCTGGATGAGTTTTTAAAACGTCAACTCCTCAAGGACACAAATATTGAATGCCATTGGATAAAAGAATGGCAAGATTCACGGTCACTTGCCAAACTTGTACACGATAGCGATATTTGCGTTGGAATTCTGAACCCGATAGGCAAAAGCCAACGAGTATGGCCATTCAAAAATTATTTATACATGGCCTGTGGTCGACCATTAGTCACAACACGCTCCCCTACGAGTACGAGATTAGCCAAAAAAGCGGACTATCCTGCATTTTTCGAAGTCGACACCAATAACCCAGAGCCTCTCGCGAATCTTTTCAGATCTCTGATCGAAGATCGAACGGCTTTATCATCAATGGGAAAAAGCTCCCGCCAATTCTATGACTCTTATCTATCTGAACTATACATCGAAGGAAAATTGATGGGGCACCTCGGTTCTGAATAGATAAGTCTCCCCTTTCGATGCCAGATATTTCACACAGGGGACATTTTAAATTTCCACAATATCGTTAGATAACTAAATTCATCGTGAATCGCTCTCTCTGTGACAAGAAAGATTCGTTACAGGGGTAAGTGTTCAGATTGCATCGTTGTTCTCGTAACAACGAGATCCCTACGGAGGCGTTTTTGATACCCGGAAGAGACATCACTCGACACCGTAAGACGCCGGTAGTGCTCGAACAGACTCTAGAGAATGCCCCACCACGAATACCGTAATTACAAAAGAAGTGGGCTTTGTCAGAATCTCAACGCTCTGGAGCTACTAAATGTGATGAGCATCACATTTGAGCGGACATCGTTGAATCCAACAGGCATCTAAAGGAACCACTAGAACTGCCGATTCCTACAAAAGCAGAAGCCATTCTTATGGCCTTGTCTGCATGGGTACATCTAACGTGGGAAATGTAATGAGCGACAAGAAGGCATTAAACGGCATCGCACGCCAGCTAGTCAGCCAGGGATTAGTAACTGAAGAGCTCGCTATGGACGCTGTTGCGGCCGGGGAAGAAAAGAGAAAACCATTTCTAACCTGCCTCAAGGAATTGGCTGACATAGACTGCAACGAAATAGCTCAGTACTTATCTGCCGACTTTGGACTACCTGTTTATGACCTTGGCGCAATCGCAGCAGACTCGTTACCGGCCGAACATATCAAGGAAGACCTTCTTACTGCTTATAAT